>NZ_DFOZ01000032.1:2381-71153 GCF_002377005.1 Limnobacter sp. UBA3528
TGAAGACGGTATCATCACTGGCGCCATGACACTGGACGGCCTGCTGGCCGGCGGCATCCCAGGTGCACCTGCAATCCCAGGCTTGCCTGGTGGCGAAGGCGGTACCGAAGGCCCAACCGGAACACCTCTGGACGCAGTACTGGCTCCATTGACTGATCTGGCTGGCGGCGGTTTGCCAGAACTCCCAGGCTTGCCTGGTGGCGAAGGTGGTACCGAAGGCCCAACCGGGACACCTCTGGATGCAGTATTGGCGCCATTGGCTGATTTGGCTGGCGGCGGTTTGCCAGATGCGGGTGGTTTGCCAATTCCGACAGATCCATCTGCCCTGACAGATCTGCTGGGTGGCACAGGCTCACCACTGGGCTCACTGCCCGGCGCTGATGACCTGCCAACTATCCCAGGCCTGCCAACTGCCTAAACAGCAGAAGGCTCCACAAGAAACCCCTCTTCGGAGGGGTTTTTTATTTGAATCCAAATCGCGGTTCACCACAGTAAAAATAATAACTTTACCGACAACCCAACGGACATCACCTTATGAGCACGGCACCTCAAATTGGCACCATTGCCTCAAAAACCGACAAGCTTTTGGTTCAACGCCAGGGCGAGCAACTCACTTTGCGTCAAGGCGATGCAATTCTGGCTGGTGACGTTCTACAGAACAAGGACTTGGTCGCAGTGGATATTGAGCTACCCGGTCAAGCGGCTGGCCAAGCCGATTCTCTGGTTACCCTGGCCCCAGAATCCGCAGCTCAAATTGCCACCAACTCAGCCGCAGAAGGCGGCATGATTGAAGTAACCTCGTTAACAGAGGGCGTCGAACTATTTGCAGTCAGCGAAGGCACCGATGGTGCAATTTTGCTGGCCGATGCAGGCACAGGCTTTAGCGGACTGGTTGGTGCAGGTCTGCTATCTGCGGGCACTGCTGGCAGTGTCAGCGGTATTGCCACTGCAATCGGTGGAGGTGTTGGTGTGGCCGCCCTTGCAGCATCCTCTGGAGACGACACCAACGTGGAAGGTTCTGCCTTTACTGATGTCCGCGTAGACAATGGCGATGAAACCACAGACCCAGTTGACAATCCCGAGAACCCCGACGAAAGTGAAAATCCAGAAGACCCAGAGAATCCGGAAGATCCTGTCGACAACCCAGAAGAACCAGAGGAACCCACTGATCCAGTCAACGAAGGAACCACTGGTACGCCACTGGATGCGGTACTCGACCCCTTGGCCGACGCGCTTGGAGGCACACCTTTGTCGGTGATTTCCGATCCATTGTTTGATGCCTTGGGATCTTTGCCAATCGGCTCAGCACCCAATCCTGCAGACGCATTGCCACTGGATGCAATCACTGGCAACTTGCCGGTCTGATTTAAAGTTTTAACCAGTAAAAAAACCACCTTACGGTGGCTTTTTTATTTCCCGATCACTCGAATTTGTCGTAACGGATATTCTCAGCTTTCACACCCAACTTCGAAAACTTTGCAATCGCCGCATCAATCATCGCAGGCGGCCCGCACAGGTAAGCCTGAACCTGAGGCCACTCCAGCTCAAGCTTGTCCAACTCGTCTGTCACGTAACCACGCGCACCGTTCCAGCTCGAATTGGCAGGCTCTTCAGACAACACCTGCTTAAAATTCAGAGAACCACGCCAACCCTGTTGAATACGACCAATTTCTTCATCCGCATACAAGTCGCGCTGTGTGCGTGCGCCAAACAGATAAACAGCATCCCGGGTTTCACCAGCCCATTTCGCCTGTTCCAGCAAACTCAAAATAGGAGCCATGCCACTGCCACCGGCCACACAAACAATCGGCGCTGGCTTCTCACCTTCGGCGGGGCGCAAATAAAAATCACCAAACGGTCCACTCATACTTAACCGGGTTTCCTGTCGATTGGCTGCAAACAACCATTCAGTGAACTTGCCTCCAGGCACCTTGCGCACATGAAAAACAAGTTCATTGGCTTCTTGGCCTTTTGGTGCAATCGCGAAACTGTAGTTGCGGGACAGGCTGAATTCTTCAAGTCGAATTTCAGCATATTGACCCGCCTTGAAAGGCATCGGATCATCCAGCGCCACACGCAATTCCACAATGTCGTGCGTCAAATCTTTCTGGCCCACAATCGTGCCGCGGGTTTCAACCAAACGGTCACCGCCAGAGGTCAACTCCACTTCAATTTCCAGATCAGTTTCCGGAATGGACTGACAGGCCAGGATCATTCCAGCCTTCAAATCCTCGGCGCTCAGCACATAACTTGAATCGGTCAGTTCGCGCACCTTGCCGCTTTTCAGCTTGCACTTGCATTGCGTGCAACTGCCCACACGGCAATTGTGTGGAAACCCCAAACCTGCCGACAAGGCAGAATTCAAAATAACCTTACGGCCTTTCTCCACCTCGAAGCTTTGCCCACCCGGGGCCACACTCACCTTGTGCGTTACCTTGCCTTTTTTGCCAGCTGCTGCACCACCCTGCAATCCAAACCATTCAAGCAATTTCATGATGCTCTCCCTTTACGCGGCAGCGCGCTTCAGTTGTTGGCCAGTCTGCTGCCCCAACTGGGCAGATTTCAAACCTTTCATACCACTCTTCACACTGGCATCAATCGCCAGTTTTTTCTCCTCCGGCGTGGCAAAAGTTTCATCCCAGTGGTTCAACAAAGGCGTCATCACTTTTTTGTAAAGCGGTGGCACCAAGGCCAACAAAATAGTGCCCAGATAGCCTGTGGGCAACATGGGCGCATGACGATAGCTGCGCAGGTTCCAGTATTCCTGATCTGCCTCAGCATGGTGGTGCGAGTGGCGGGTCAGCGCGTACAACAAAGCAGTCGACACCGAAGCATTCGTGTTCCAGCTGTGACGTGGTTCTACCTTGTCTTCAGGACGACGAACAATCCCGTAATGCTCCATGTAGTTCACGATTTCAAGCAGGGTCTTGCCGCCCGCGCTCATGATCCAGAACATCACTACCCCTGCCCAGCCACCGATGTAGAACGATGCAGCAAACAAACTCAAGCTCATCAAATTACCGCGCATCATGCGACTGTGAATCGGGTTCCACACGGATTGATTGAACTTGGCCAAGCGTTGCTTTTCCAACTTCCAGGCCGACTTGTAACCGCCAATGGTGCTTTTCAGTACAAAGCCGTATACATTCTCGCCGCGCTGGGCCGTGGCAGGGTCAGCAGGTGTACCCAGGTTTTTGTGGTGACCGTATACATGCTCGATCGCAAAAGAAGCATCACAGGTAAACGCCAGCATCCAGCGGCCCAAAATCATGTCGCGCATACTGTAGGTGCGGTGGGTCAACTCATGGCCAACATTGGTGCCACCGGCACCAAACAAAAATGCACCCGCAACCGCGCCCACAAACCATTGGTACCAGGTGGTGTCTGCTTGCAATTGCAAACGGTCATAACCGAAAGTGTTCTTCATGAATGCATCAATGCCCAATACATCCACCGGCGCTACCGCCCAGGTGAAGCAAAGCGTCACCCACATCAAAATTGGCAGTGTCAGCCACAGCATCAAATTCAGAAAAAACTCGCCTTCCATCCGGGGCTCGCTGCGATCATCGGGCAGCAACACATCGCCCAAAGCCACAACAAGCACCAAAGCGGCAATGCCGGTGTACATCCACGCACCGCCCTGCATCATGGCGTGCATCACACCAATGGCAATCAGCGGAAAAGTGGTGAATTTGAGGTAGTGCAACATAGGTGGTCTCCCGTTTATGAATGCCCAATAGTTATTGTTGGAAGGGCAAGGTCTATCCCGACGAAAATCATGTTAACGATTGTAAACATACTCGTCAATACCTTTGCTTATCAAATTGGATAAAACTTCTAAATCAAGGATTCATAACAGATGTTCGGGTTTTCGCTATAATCACTGGCTTATGACCTCCAACGCATCAACCATCCACGGCCGAACCCGGCTCATTGAAGCTGCACTGAACCTGAGCTATCACCGGCGAAGTTTCTCCAGCCTCGGTATTCGCGAAATAACGCGCGAAGCGAAACTGTCTGCGCCCGCGTTTTACAGGCACTTTGAAGACTTGGCCGACCTGGGCACAGCCGTCATTCTCGAGGTTGAAAAAGCAGTGCTGGACGCCTTCACTGAAGTCCGAATCAGCACGGCCAAAGAGGCAGACCTCGACATTCGCCCCATGCTCGTCAAACGGTTTTTTGATTGGGCGGCCGAGAATCCAAAACCAGTCGTAGTGGGTGCCTCCGAGGCTTTCGGTGCACTGGAGCGCATGCGCGACGGCCTGAAAAAAACGATTCGGGCGATCAGCGAAGACATTTGCAGCGACAACCGTATTGCTGCCCTGCTGCCCGGTTTACCCCAAGAAGAAATGATCGAAGTGCTGGAAGTACTCGCCCAAAACGTGTTGTTCATGGCGGTTGAGTACGTCGAGAAACCCGATCAACGGCAGGCTATCTATGACAAAGCGCTTCGGATTGTGGCTGTCATCTTTGCTGGCGCACATGCCACGCACGCCATGAAACTGGAACAGGATCAGGAAAGCACTCAAGCCCCCTGATTGATAAATTGGATGCCCATTCAATTTAACAAAAAAGCAACATTGTGTTTCATGCCCTGTTTAAACGATTAAACTGTCAACACACAAATTAACATTGTGGTAACAAAAATTCCGAACCAGGAGCCACACCCATGCGCATCGCCATTCTTGAAGACGACCTGACACAAAGCGAAATGCTGCGCTGGGTGCTCGAATCGGTCAACCACAAATGCCATTGTTTTGCCACGTTCAAAAGCTTTCAAACCGCTTTGTACCGCGACAGCTTCGACCTTGTTCTTCTGGATTGGGTACTGCCCGACAGCTCTGGCCCCAAAGTCATGCACTGGATCCGTGAAACCCTGCACATCAAAGTACCCGTGCTGTTCATCACCTCCAAAACCGACGAAGAGAATATTGTTGAAGCGCTCAACGCCGGTGCAGACGACTACATGATCAAGCCCATCCGTCGCGGCGAACTGATCGCCCGGGTCAATGCCCTGCTACGCCGCGCCTATCCCGAACTAACCGCCCCGGAAGTGTTTGAAATCACCGACCTGGAATTTCATCCCAAGTTCTCGACAATCGTGCGCCATACAAAGCGCGTGGTCATGACCCAAAAAGAATTCGATTTGGCGCTTCTGCTGTTTCGCAACCTCGGCAAACCGCTGTCAAGGTCACACATCCAGGAAACCGTGTGGGGACGCGACACCGATTTACCCTCGCGAACCATGGACACCCACATCTCGCGCGTTCGTTCCAAGCTGGCCTTGCGACCCGAACAGGGCTTCCGTTTAACCCCAGTCTATGGCTTTGGTTACAAACTGGAGCAGGTTGATCACGAAGGCAAATCATCTGACCTGGCAAAAATCAAACGCCAACTCGCCGAGAACGATTGAAGGCGAGTACGCCATAGCGGGTTATAATGAAGGGTTTTCCGCCCAGTAGGTATTATGGAGCTTTTCGCAGTCGGCCTGAATTATCAATCCGCACCGCTCGCACTACGCGAGCGTTTGGCGTTTCCGGCCGAGCAATTGCAAGAGGCATTGCGCGCACTGGCACAGCGTGTTCAGGCCCCTGAAGCGGCCATTCTTTCCACCTGCAACCGCACTGAAGTGTATTGCGCAGCCAGCAATATTGAGCAGCTGAAAACCGATCTGCTTGAATGGCTGGCCGTCAACCGCAACATTCCCACCACCGAACTAGGCCCTCACCTGTACATTCTTCCCCAGCAGGAAGTGGTCCGCCATGCATTCCGCGTGGCCAGTGGCCTGGATTCCATGGTGCTGGGCGAAGCACAAATTCTGGGTCAAATGAAGCAGGCTGCACGCACCGCCGAAGAAGCCGGCACGCTGGGTCAAATGCTGCACCAACTGTTTCAACGCACCTTCTCGGTCGCCAAAGAAGTACGCTCACACACTGAAATTGGTGCCCACTCGGTATCTATGGCCTCCGCAGCCGTAAAACTGGCCAGCCGAATTTTCGGCGACCTTGGAAAGCGCAATGTGCTGTTTATCGGCGCTGGTGAAATGATTCAACTGTGCGCCACACACTTCGCCGCCCAAAACCCGAAAAGCATCACCATTGCAAACCGCAGCGCAGATCGCGCCAACCAATTGGCTCAAACCCACGGCGCCAGCGTCATCGGTCTGGCCCAGGTTCCAGAGCAACTCGCGAAATCCGACATTGTCATATCCTGCACCGCCAGCACCCTGCCAATCATTGGCCTGGGCATGGTTGAAGCCGCCTGCAAAAAACGCAAACACGAACCCATTTTCATGCTCGACCTCGCGGTACCTCGCGACATCGAAGCGCAAGTCAGCAAACTCGACGACGTGTTTCTATACTCCGTCGACGACCTCAGCCAAATTGTGCAGGAAGGCCGTGAGCAACGGGCCGCTGCTGTTGAACAAGCCGAGGCCATCATCGAATCGCAGGTCCAGGGCTTCATGCGCTGGATGAGCGAACGCTCACTGGTGCCCACCATTCAGGAAATTCACCAGAAAGCCGACGACATCGCGCAGCTTGAACTCGACCACGCCCGTAAGCAACTGGCCAAGGGCACACCTGCCGACGACGTACTGCAACTGATGGCCCACCGCATGAGCGCAAAATTCATGCACGGCCCCATGCAGGCGCTACACCACGCCAGCCCAGCCGAACGGGAAGCCCTGTTAAAGTGGCTCCCACAGCTCTTCAACATTAAAAACACCGACAAATAGATGAAAGACAGCATGCGGAACCGGCTAACGCGCCTTGCCGAGCGCCTTGCCGACCTTGAAGAATTTTTGTCGTCCCAAAACGCAGCCAATGACATGGCGCAGTTCAAGGCCATCACGCGTGAACGCTCCGAACTGCTGCCCGCCACCGAGCGCTTTGCCGAATACCTGAGCATAGAGGCAGACCTCAACACTGCACAAGAATGGCTTTCCGACCCCGACATGCGCGACATGGCCCGCGAGGAAATTGCGCAAAATGAAGCGAAACTTGCGCAACTCGAAGCCGATCTTCAACGCCTGCTGCTCCCCAAAGACCCCAACGACCACCGCAACGCCATGCTTGAAATTCGCGCCGGTACGGGCGGCGATGAGTCTGCATTGTTCGCGGGCGACCTGTTTCGCATGTACACCCGCTACGCCGAGCGGCAGGGTTGGCAAATTGAAGTCATGAGTGCCAGTGAATCGGAACTGGGGGGCTACAAAGAAGTCATCATTCGCCTTGCCGGTGACCACGTGTACAAGCACCTGAAGTTTGAATCGGGGGGGCACCGTGTGCAGCGCGTACCAGCCACGGAAAGCCAGGGGCGCATACACACCTCCGCCTGCACCGTGGCCGTGATGGCCGAACCCGACGAAGCCGAAGTGATCGAAATCAACCCTGCCGATTTGCGAATTGACACCTACCGCGCCAGCGGCGCAGGTGGCCAACACATCAACAAAACCGATTCGGCCGTGCGCATTACCCACTTGCCCACAGGCCTGGTGGTTGAATGCCAGGACGAACGCAGCCAACACAAAAACAAGGCCAAAGCCATGAAGGTGTTGAACGTACGCCTTCAAGACAAAATTGACCGTGAACGCCAGGCCGCCGAGGCCAGCGAACGCCGCAGCCTCGTGGGTTCAGGCGACCGTTCTGAACGTATTCGAACCTACAACTTCCCGCAGGGGCGAATGACCGACCACCGAATCAACTTGACCCTGTACAAACTCGACTACATCATGGATGGAGACTTGACCGACCTGATGAACGGCCTGACCGCATTTCACGAAGCCGAACTGCTGGCCGAAATTACAGCCAAAGAATGAGCACACTGCCCAAGCCCACCATTGAATCGGTGTTGCAGCAAACACGTGAAGAAACCGGGCTTGCGCCCAGTGAACTGCGTATTTTGATGACCCACATCACGGGTTTTGATCGCGTGGGCCTGGTCACCAAAGGCAACCGGGAATTGCCCATGGATCAGCTCAGTGCCTTCAAGTCACTGGCCGCCAAAAGGCAGCAAGGCGAACCCATCGCCTACCTGGTACAACAAAAAGAATTCTATTCACGCCCGTTCTTTGTCGACCCCCGGGTATTAATACCCCGCCCGGAGACCGAAGAACTTGTGGAGCACGCCCTTGGTTTTTTGCAGAGCAAATCTACAGAAAATCTGCTCACCCGGGTGCTCGACATTGGTTGCGGCAGCGGCGCCATTGCCGTGTCACTCGCGCTTGAAAATCCCATTCTTGAAGTCACCGCCACCGACATTTCTGCAGACGCATTGTGGGTGGCTCAATTCAACGCCAACGAATTGGGTGCGAAAAACATCCGCTTTCTTCAATCCGATCTCTTCGAGAATCTATTGAATCAAACACCCCCACTGGCGTTCGACCTGATTTGCAGCAATCCGCCCTACATTGAACTGGGGGATGAACACCTTTCCCAAGGTGATCTGCGTTTCGAGCCCCAACAAGCCTTGACCGACGGGGGCGATGGCCTGCACTTTTACCGTGAAATTGCCCAACACAGCCCGAGCCTGCTGCGCGCAGGTGGCGGCGTGCTGGTTGAGCATGGCCACACACAGCAAGAGGCCGTGAAAGCCCTGTTTTCCAAAGCGCCTTATGTCGATGTTCAAGGCCTGCCCGACCTGGCCGGTACACCGCGCTTTGTATTCGCCCGTATTGAAAACGAGCGTTTTATACCCACATCCATTACACTACAGGGTTGTAGCAATCCATCCAATTGAAAGGAAGTCTTTATGAGCGTTCGCGATTCCATTCACGAAACCGTCACCAGCCACCCCGTGGTTTTGTTCATGAAAGGAACTGCCCAGTTCCCCATGTGCGGGTTTTCTGGTCGCGCCATTCAAATCCTGAAAGCCTGCGAAGCTGAAAAAGTAGTCACAGTGAACGTGCTGGACGACCCCGAAATTCGCCAAGGCATCAAAGAATATGCCAACTGGCCTACCATTCCACAGCTTTACGTGAATGGCGAATTTTTGGGTGGTTGCGACATCATGACCGAGATGTACCAAAGCGGCGAATTGAAGGCACTAATTGCCGCCGCCAATGCGTCCACCAAGTCTGAATAAATCATGAAACAGGCCGCACCAATCATCGTGCGGCCACTTCCAGGCACACCATCTTGAGCAGCACCCTCTCCCACCAGTTCAAGCAGTCCATCACCGTCGCCATTACAGGTGCCAGTGGCGCTTTGTACGGCTTGAAAATTCTCGACTTGCTGCGCGCGCGCGGCGACACAGAAGTGCATCTGGTGGTGTCGTCTTCAGGCTGGCTTACCCTGGCCAGTGAAAGCGACTTGAGCAAAGAAGAAATTGAAGCCAAAGCCCATGTGGTGCACTCGCCCAAGCAAGTGGGCAACTGCATTGCCAGCGGATCTTACCCGTCCGCAGGTATGGTCATTGCGCCCTGCTCCATGCACACCCTGGCCGCCGTGGCACATGGCTTGTCGAACAATCTGATTACCCGTGCCGCCGATGTGGTGTTGAAAGAACGGCGCCGTCTGGTGTTGCTACCCCGCGAGACACCGCTGAATTTGGCGCATCTTCGCAACATGGTCAGCGTGACAGAAATGGGCGGCATTGTGATGCCACCGGTGCCTGCACTGTATCAGCGCCCAAGCAGCATCGACGCCATGGTCACAGACACCGCCCAACATGCCCTGCAACTGCTGGGTTTGCCCAATGTGCAGCGCAATGAATGGCAGGGACTTAAAAGCAGCAGTTAAAGCGGTATAGCCTACGCAGGCACATGAAAGCGCTGCTGCAATCCTTCCTCACCATCCAGCCCCAGCTCAAGCAGCATGTCGCGCAAACGTTGTGCCGCCTTTGGATTCGATCGCTGGTGTTTCTTCGCAATAATCAACTCATTCTTCATCGAGTGCTCCCAACCCACCAACTCCGTGACAGTCACCTGGTAGCCATGCGCCTCCAGTTGCAAGCAACGCAACACATTCGTTAGCTGACTGCCAAATTCACGGGTGTGAAGCGGGTGGCGCCACATTTCCACCAAACTGGTTTTACCAAGTTGGCTGGCTTTGTTCTTGCGCAAGTGTGTAGCCACCTCGGCCTGACAACACGGTACCAAGGCCATAAACTTCGCCTGTTTTTTCAAGCCAAATGAAATCGCATCATCTGTAGCCGTGTTGCAAGCGTGAAGCGCAGTCACAATATCAACTGTTTCAGGTAAGTCGAGGTGTTCTGTGGCTTGTGCCACTGGCAAATTAATAAACTGCATGCCTGCATCAAAACCAAGCTGTTTGGCCAGGGTATTGGACCTGTCCACCAACTCTTGTCGGGTTTCCACACCAGCCACCACAGCCCCTTCCCGGTTTTGCTTGATATACAGGTCATACAAAATAAACCCAAGATACGATTTGCCTGCACCATGATCTACGAGGTACAAACCTCCGTCATTGGCTTTGCGAACTTCGTCGATCAAAGGCTCAATAAAATGAGTCAGGTGGTAAACCTGCTTCAGCTTCCTTCTGCTGTCCTGGTTAATGCCGCCTTCACGCGTCACAATGTGCAGCGCCTTCAACAGGTCAATTGACTGGCCTGGTTTCAGCTCGAGGGCATCTAAAGGATTCTTCTTGAGTTTTGGCATAGGTGGCTTGCTGCGTTGAATTCGATGCGCACAGTGTAAAGGGTTCTGCGCAACAGCGGCGCAGGTTCATGGCCCACACTGCGCGTGTTGATATTCCGCTTGGCATGTCTTTATGACCCACTCGGCACGAATTTCAATCTCTCGCCAGAAAACTTGCTGGCTTGGCGCGTCGAGACTAACGATCGCGCCCTGGCGCGAAAGCCAAGACCCGACCGTTACTTTTGGAGGGCTTGCAAGACCCGACCGTTACTTTTGGAGGGCTTGGCTTAGTGCAGGCTCAAGACGACAAGCCGGAATGCCAAGTTTTCGGGCAGCGGTGACCATTCAAGTTTGGCTCCCAACTCACCGGCCCTGTGGAGCACAAGTAACCCACGTCGAATTGGCAATAGACGCCAGCACAAGACGCATCATCACGAGTTCGACAGAAAATTATTTGGATGACTTCCCGAGAGATCGGGAGAAGAATGGTGCCGCTTGTCGGATTCGAACTGACGACCTACCGCTTACAAGGCGGTTGCTCTACCAACTGAGCTAAAGCGGCACTTAAGAGAAGCGCTATTTTACTCGAGTCAGATGATTTTTTTTCTTCTGCCCGGGTTTTTTTGGTGTTTTTTCATCAGATTTATCTGATTTAGCCACAGACAAAGGCTGCGGGTCTTCAGAAGCACCCGAAACTGAACGCAAACCGGCCGGTTTGTCATCAGGATCAGATGAAACAGGCTCATCCTCTTCATCAAGAATGAACTGCACAGCCTCGTTTCCATCACCCTCAATTTCTGCCAAGGGCTTCAGCACTTCAAAAGCCATGCCATGCCCGTTTTCACGCGCATAGATTGCACTAATTTGTTCAATGGGTACAAAAATTTCGCGAACTACACCGCCAAAACGGGCTTCGAACTCAACCGCAGAGTTACCGAGACTCAATTTGTTGGTGGCCAAAGGAGACGTATTCAAAACGATCTCCCCGGCCTTCACAAACTCTTTCGGCACCTGGGTTTTCTCATTCACAGCCACGGCAAGGTAAGGCGTGTAGCCATTGTCGACGCACCATTCATGAATGGCTCGAATCAAATACGGCTTTGTGGATACTTCAGTCACTGCTTTTTCCTCGACGTGTCTGGATGCCTGCTCAGCGAGCATCCAATTAACGACGCATCACCTTCTCGGAAGGTGTCAATGCATCAATAAAGGCTGGCTTCGCGAAAATACGTTCCGCATACTTCATCAGTGGCGCAGCGGACTTCGGCAGTTCAATACCGTAGTGCTCCAACCGCCACAACAATGGGGCCAACGCCACATCCAGCATCGAAAAGTCTTCGCCCAGCATGTATTTACTTTTAAGAAACACAGGTGCCAGCTGGGTGAGCTGCTCACGAATCGCCGACTTCGCTTTGTCCATGGCCTTGGGGTTACCTGCTTTTTCCAACACGCTCACGTGTTGAAACAGCTCACGCTCAAAATTGAACAGGAACAAGCGAGTACGTGCACGCATCACTGGGTCTGCAGGCATCAACTGGGGATGAGGGAAGCGTTCATCAATGTACTCATTGATGATGTTTGACTCGTACAAAATCAAATCACGTTCAACCAGAATTGGCACCTGGCTATAGGGGTTCATCACACTGATGTCGTCAGGCCGATTGAACAAGTCAATGTCCTTGATCTCGAAATCCATGCCTTTTTCATGCAAAACGAACCGGCAACGCTGAGAAAACGGGCAGGTCGTTCCAGAGTAAAGAACCATCATAATGTTGTCATCCCAAAACAAAAAATGGCCGGGGCGAGCAAACACCCCAGCCTGTACATGATTAAGCCAAAAAGCTTACTTGATGTCTTTCCAGTAAGCGGCGTTCAAGCGCCACGCAAAAATGGTAAACACGCCAAAGAACAACAGCACGATTACACCCAACTTGAAGCGGTCTTCGCGCACGGGCTCGGCCATAAACACCAGAAAACTGGTGAGATCGGCCATGGCCTGGTCGTATTCAACCTGGGTCATGGTACCGGGCTTGGCCAATTCAAAGCCAACAAACTGCTGAACTGTACCTTCCTTGCCATAGCCGGCAGGCACCTCTTCGTACTTCGCAACCTGCTCACCCTGTAATTCCCACAACACATGAGGCATGCCCACATTCGGGAAAGCCATGTTGTTCCAGCCAGTTGGCTTGGAAGGATCACGGTAATAAGTACGCAGGTAGGTATAGATGTAATCAGCGCCAGGACCATTTGCAGAAGCACGCGAACGTGCAATCAGCGACAAATCTGGAGGCGCGGCACCAAACCACTTCTTGGCATCTTTTGGATCCATTGAAATGTTCATGGTGTCGCCGACGTTGTCGGTCGCAAACATCAGGTTTTCCTTGATCTGCTCATCGGTCAAACCAATGTCTCGCAAGCGGTTGTAACGCATGCTTTCAGCAGAGTGGCAATTCAAACAATAGTTGGAGAACAACTTGGCGCCACGTTGAAGCGCAGCCAGGTCGTTCGTCAGGTCCGGGGCCTTGTCGAGCGGGTAATTACTACCCGCGCCGAACACCAGTGAAGGCACAAGAGCCAGCAAAGCCAAAATCTTTTTCATCATCTAGTCCTTATCTTGTCCAGTCGGGCTCAGTGCGCTTCAAACACAACACGGTCGGGCACGGGCTTGAATGTGCCCAGCTTTGACCACCATGGCATCGCCAGGAAGAACAGGAAGTAGTACAAGGTACCAATCTGCGACACGATTTGACCAATGTCTGATGGTGGCTTCACACCCAGATAACCCAACACGATGAAGTTGATTACGAACACAGCGTAAATCCACTTGTGCAGCGCTGGACGATAGCGGATTGACTTAACCTTGCTCTTGTCCAGCCATGGCAGGAAGAACAGGATTACAACCGCACCACCCATGGCCACCACACCCCAGAACTTCGCATCCAGACCCAGGAACGGGAATGTGATAGCGCGCAGGATGGAGTAGAACGGTGTGAAATACCAAACAGGTGCAATGTGCGCTGGCGTCTTCAATGGGTCAGCTGGAATGAAGTTGTTGTATTCCAGGAAGTAACCACCCATTTCTGGCGCGAAAAACACAATGGCTGAAAACACCATCAGGAATACGCCCACACCCAGAATGTCGTGCACGGTGTAGTAGGGGTGGAACGGAATGCCGTCCAAAGGCTTGCCGTTGGCGTCCTTCTTTTCCTTGATTTCAACGCCGTCAGGGTTGTTCGAGCCCACTTCATGCAAAGCAACCAGGTGAGCAGCAACCAGACCCAGCAGCACCAATGGGATGGCGATCACGTGGAAAGAGAAGAATCGGTTCAAGGTTGCATCGGAAACCACATAGTCACCACGAATCCAGATGGCCAAATCAGGGCCAATCACAGGAATTGCGGAGAACAGGTTCACGATTACCTGCGCACCCCAGTAGCTCATCTGACCCCAAGGGAGCAAATAGCCAAAGAACGCCTCAGCCATCAGGCACAGGAAAATGGCAACACCGAAAATCCAGATCAGTTCACGGGGTTTGCGGTATGAACCGTACAACAAGCCACGCATCATGTGCAGATAAACCACCACGAAGAACATGGAAGCGCCTGTCGAGTGCATGTAACGCACCAGCCAGCCCCAAGGCACATCACGCATGATGTACTCAACAGACTGGAAAGCTTTTGCCGCGTCTGGTTTGTAGTGCATGACCAGGAAAATACCGGTCACGATCTGGATGACCAACACCAGCAAAGCCAGTGAGCCAAAGAAATACCAGAAGTTGAAGTTCTTGGGCGCATAGTACTCGGACAAATGCGCTTTGTAGGTCGAGGTCAGGGGAAAGCGCTGGTCAATCCAGCCCAACACGCCTGTTGTTTCGACTTTTTTGTCTGCCGCCATAATTACTACTCCTCGCTCTCAGATGTCAGGCGTTGTTCTCGTCTACACCGATCAACAACTTGGTGTCTGACAAATATTTGTGGGGTGGCACTTCCAGGTTGTCCGGAGCAGGCTTGCCAGCGTAAACGCGGCCGGCCAGGTCAAACGTTGAGCCGTGACAGGGACAGAAGAAACCGCCTTGCCAGTCATCAGGCAGGCTAGGCTGGGGGCCAGGTTCAAAACGGGCAGAAGGCGAGCAACCCAGGTGTGAGCAAATACCAACCGCCACCAGGTATTCGGGTTTGATTGAGCGATGAATGTTGCGTGCGTACTCAGGTGTTAGCTGGTCGGGGCTTCGTTCAGAGTTGGGGTCGGCCAATTGGTCATTCAACTCGGGCAAGGCTTCGAGCATCGCTGGATCGCGACGAACTACCCAAACGGGCTTTCCGCGCCATTCGACAGTTTTCATGTCACCTGGCTGCATGCCAGAAATATCAAGCTCAACGGGCGCACCGGCTGCTTTCGCGCGCTCGGAGGGTGCCATTGAAGTCAGAAACGCGCCACCAGTTGCCGCAGCCGCCACACCACCCGCTGCGCCGCAAGCGATCATCCATACGCGACGTTCTTTGTCTACAGGTTGATTATTGCTCATCAAAATAACCCCGAAAGTAAAATCCAGTGATCCATGCAACCGGAGATTGTACCCTAGCACGGTTTAAACAAGGAACAGTTTTGAGGACATTTCGTCCAATTGACAATCAAGCACAGCCAAAATGTGGCCATACATTAGAAAACATCTAAACCGCGACAAACAAATCACGGAACATCACCTCGATGCCATACCGCTGCGCAATCCACTCGCCCAAGGCCTTCACACCGCAGCGCTCCGTGGCGTGGTGGCCCGCACCCAACAAGCTGACGTTGCATTCACGGGCCACATGCACAGCAGGCTCGGATAACTCACCCGTCAGGTATAAATCGGCGCCCTGCAAGGCCGCTTCTTCCACATAACCTGGTGCCCCACCAGTACACCAGGCCACAGTGGCCACCTTGCGTTCCGGGTCGCTGTTACCTTCTACTTGAACATGGTGACCCAGTACATCGCTTACCTGCTGAACCAACGCACTCAAAGGCTGGGGCATAGGCAACACGCCCAGGTGAACCAAACCCTTGTCGCCCACCACACGGGTACTTGGCCAACCCAACATTTTGCCCAATTGGGCGTTGTTGCCCAACTCAGGGTGTTTGTCCAGCGGCAAGTGGTAAGCAAACACGTTCAAATCATGCGCCAGCGCCAACTGCAGACGTTCTTTGCGAAACCCGGTGACCACTTGGGGGTCACCTTTCCACATCAAACCGTGATGCACCAAAATTGCATCGGCATTCAGCTCCGCCGCCAGCTCAATCAGCGCCCTCGAAGCGGTTACACCTGTCAGCAACCGCTGGATATGGGGCTTGCCTTCCAACTGCAGTCCATTTGGGCAATAATCTGACATGCGAGCCTGATCCAGCAATTCCCGCAAATCATGTTCCAGTACATTCCGATCCACTGAAGCCAACGGCGCACCCCTGCATTCTTGATATGTTAAAAAAACTCTGGCTGACTTTTGCTCAAGCCTTAACCGTACTTCTTGCATTGTATTTCATCACCGAAGTACTGCGCCCAGAGTGGGTACCCAACTGGCTGCAAAAGCCGGCGTACCAAACCGCCCAGCCTGAAGGTGTAGCTGGCTACAGGCACGCCGTGGACACCGCCATGCCAGCCGTGGTAAATATTTTTACCAGCAAACGCGCAAGCAACCTACCCAAACACCCGTTTTTTGAAGATCCGGAAATCCGGAAATTCTTCGGCGATGAACTTGAGGAGCAGTTTGAGGAAGAAGAACAAGCATCCAGCCTGGGTTCGGGTGTCATTGTGAACAGCGACGGCTTGATTGTAACCAACCAGCATGTGGTTGAAGCAGCCGACGAAATCGAGGTCAGCCTGAACGATGGACGAACCACCAAAGCGGAGCTTGTCGGAACCGACCCAGAAACTGATCTGGCTGTGCTCCGAATCAAACTTGATAACTTGCCGAGCCTGAAATTTGCCGCCGAAGAAACCGTGAAGGTGGGCGATGTGGTGCTGGCCATGGGCAACCCGTTCGGCGTGGGTCAAACAGTGACCATGGGCATTGTCAGCGCACTTGGGCGCAACAAGGTGGGCATCAATACGTTTGAAAACTTCATCCAGACCGATGCGGCCATTAACCCTGGAAATTCAGGTGGCGCGCTCGTCGACACGGCTGGCAACCTGCTGGGCATCAACACCGCCATTTACAGCCGCTCCGGTGGATCATTGGGCATTGGCTTTGCAATCCCCGCCAAAACAGTACAAGGCGTGTTAAACCAGATTGTTCGCACTGGCACGGTCACGCGGGGTTACATCGGCGTGGAACAACAGAACATCACGGAAGAACTGGCCACGGCTTTTAACCTGCCGCAGAAAGACGGTGTGATTATTGCCGGCATTGTAAAAGACGGCCCAGCCGACAAGGCTGGTCTGAAGGTGGGCGATATTTTGCTGAAACTTGACGGTCAAAAGATTTCTGATACCACTCAAATGCTCAACCTGATCGCAGCCTATGCGCCGGGCGAGAAAAAGTCAGTTGAGTTGCTTCGGGATGGCAAAAACGAAACCTTGAATATCGAAATTGGTGTGCGACCCAAACCAGGTGATTTCATCAAGCGATAAAAAAAGCCCGCACATCAGCGGGCTTTTTTTATTCAGACGACATCAGTTTACTCAACAATCTGTTGTCGCTGTTTACCAATTAGTTTGGCGAACAATATTCCAACTTCGTACAAAATACAGATCGGTATGGCCAGGAACAGCTGGGACATCACATCGGGCGGCGTCACGATTGCGGCGATCACAAAAGCGGCCACAATCACGTACCCCCGAATTTCAACGAGTTTTTCAACTGTCACTATACCCAGATAAACCAGCACCACCACCACGATGGGCACCTCGAAGGTCATGCCGAAAGCCATGAACATGGTCAGCACAAAGCTCATGTAAGCCTCAATGTCTGGAGCGGGCGTGATGCTTTGCGGCGCGAAATCATTGATGAATGCAAACACCTTGCCAAACACAATGAAATGGCAAAATGCGATCCCGATCAGAAACAGCACAGTGCTTGAGAAAATAATGGGCAGCGCCATTTTTTTCTCGTGCTGATAAAGCCCCGGCGCCACAAAAGCCCAAGCCTGATACAACAGGATCGGCAGTGAGATCACGAAGGCAACCATGGCGGTCAACTTGACCGGAACCATGAATGGGGTGATCACGCCCGTGGCGATCATTTTGGTGCCTTCGGGCAACGCGCTTTGAATGGGCTGCGCCAGAAGATCGAAAATGAAAGCGGCGCCTGGATAGGCCATCAATGCGACAAACACAATGATGAAACCAATCACGCCACGCAAAAGCCTGTCTCGGAGCTCGACCAGGTGACTGACAAAATTTTCTTGCTGACTCATTCCAATTGCACCTTGTTATTTGGCTTCTGCCTTGGGGGCAGGCCCCGCAGACTGCGCGGATGCCGACGACTCTTCAGCCTTGGTCACACTGGCCTGAGTGGTGGTTTGTGGTGCTGTTGATGCGGGCTTGCTGGCTTCCAGTTCGGCAATGTCATCCTCAATCGACTTCACAGACTTGTTCAAGTCCGCCTCGGTGTCTCGAATGGTTGACTGCACATCGCCTTCCATCTTGCGGGCTGCGGTCTGCATTTCTGCCTGCAACTTGCGCAGCTCGTCAATTTCCATTTCCCGGTTAATTTCAGACTTCACGTCACTGACGTAACGCTGGGCCTTGCCCAACAAGTGACCCACTGTTTTGGCCACCTTGGGCAGTTTTTCAGGGCCTATCACCAGCAGCGCGATCACTGCAATGATAAGCATTTCCGAGAAAGCAATGTCGAACATGCTGCGCGCCGCAAAAAGGGGAAATTAGCTGGAAGATTTCTCTTTGGCTTCTACGTCAATGGTGTCAGACTTTTTATTGCTGTCGTCGGCCAGTTTCGTCGTGTTTTGCTCTTCATCCGAGCCGCCTTCTTTCATGCCCTGCTTGAAGCCTTTCACTGCGCCACCGAGATCGGAGCCGATGTTGCGCAACTTCTTGGTGCCGAACACCAACATCACGATAACCAGCACAATCACCCAGTGCCAAATGCTAAATGAACCCATGACTTACTCCTAGTTTGTGTCTGTATCTTGATCAGTTACAAGGCTGGCATGCCCAGCATGACGCCCAATGGTTTATCACCGCCAAGAATGTGCACATGAACATGATACACCTCTTGGCAACCTACCCTTCCAGTGTTCACGATGGTTCGAAACCCGTCGTGACACCCTTCTTGCTTGGCCAATTGCCCCGCAATGGTCATTATTTTTCCCATCACGGGAATGTCTTCTTCAGTGGCATCAGCCAGCGTGGGAATGTGCTTTTTCGGAATAATCAGAAAGTGCACTGGCGCAGCTGGCTTGATGTCGTGAAACGCGAGGATATCCTCGTCTTCATATACTTTTCTGCTAGGGATTTCCCCAGCGACAATCTTGCAAAAAATGCAATCTGACATGTCTTGTCCTTTTCCCGTGTATTTACTGGGGCCGATTGGCCTTCTCAACCAAACCTGACAAACCCATACGGCGATCCAGCTCTGCCAGTACATCGGCAGCGGTCAAACCGTGCCAGCCCAGCAATACAAGGCTGTGAAACCACAAATCGGCTGTTTCAGCGATCACCTTGGCTGGGTCCTGATCCTTGGACGCCATCACCAATTCGCAAGACTCCTCGCCGATCTTTTTCAGGATCGCATCTTGCCCTTTGTGGTACAACTTGGCCACATAAGATTGCTCAGGACTGGCTTGCTTGCGTTCTTCAAGAACTTTCGTCAAACGCTCGAGCAAATCTCCAGACGCTTTTTCAAGGTCAGCCATGCGTGTTCATTCCTTATTTTTTGCCGTACATGTCGGAAGGGTTTTTCAGCACAGGGTCTTTGGCAACCCAACCGGGCTTTTCACCCGGCACACCTTCCAGCGCATAGTAAAAGCAGCTTTCACGGCCTGTGTGGCAAGCAATACCGCCTACCTGTTCCACCATCAGCACCAGCACATCGCCATCACAATCCAGGCGAATTTCCTTGACCTTCTGCTGGTTGCCCGATTCCTCACCTTTGTGCCACAGTTTACCGCGCGAACGTGAAAAATACGTTGCAAAGCCTGTACTGGCAGTTATTTCCAGCGCCTCTCGGTTCATCCAGGCGACCATCAACACGCGTTTGCTGATGTGGTCTTGTGCAACCACGTTCACCAAGCCCTTGTCATCAAAGCTGACGCTGTCCAGCCAGTTCCCGGTGATTACGACATCCTTGCTCATTGAGAACGCTCCTTTACAAGCGAACTGTAATGCCGGCCTTGGCCATGTGGGCCTTGGCCTGCTGCACGGTGTACTCGCCGTAGTGAAATATGCTGGCTGCCAGCACAGCGCTGGCTTTGCCTTTGATCACACCATCCACCAGGTGGTCGAGATTGCCCACACCACCGCTGGCGATCACGGGAATGGAAACGGCATCTGACACAGCTCGGGTTAATTCCAGGTTGAAACCAATTTTGGTACCGTCACGGTCCATGCTGGTCAACAGCAATTCGCCAGCACCCAAGGCCTGCATTTTGCGCGCCCATTCAACAGCATCAAGCCCCGTGGGCTTTCGACCGCCGTGGGTATACACCTCCCAGCCTGGCTCGCCATTGCTTTTCGCCTTGGCATCGATGGCCACGACAATGCACTGGGAACCATACTTGGTGGCAGCTTCACCGACCAATTCGGGATTGGTGACTGCCGAGGTGTTGATACTGATTTTGTCAGCACCAGCGTTCAGAAGCCTGCGCACGTCTTCAACCTTGCGCACACCGCCTCCCACAGTCAAGGGAATAAACACCTGACTGGCCACCGCCTCTATCACATGCAGAATCAGGTCACGGTCATCAGACGATGCCGTGATGTCCAGAAAGGTCAGTTCGTCTGCGCCTTGTTCATCGTAACGACGAGCAATTTCCACGGGGTCACCCGCATCGCGCAGTTCCACAAAGTTGACGCCTTTGACCACCCGACCTGCGGTTACATCCAGGCAGGGAATGATACGGCTTGCAAGCATTAGTAGGACTTTCCGTTCAATTCATCGGCCAGGGACTGGCCCTTGGCGAAATCAAGCGTACCTTCGTAGATGGAGCGGCCACAAATGGCACCCATCACACCCTCGTGCTCAACCGCACACAGTTGCTTCACATCATCCAGATTGGTAATGCCACCCGAGGCGATCACCGGAATGGTCAGGGCATTGGCCAGGCGAACCGTGGCTTCAATGTTGACACCGCCCAACATGCCGTCACGGCCAATGTCGGTGTAAATAATGGCCTCTACGCCATAGCCTTCATATTTCTTGGCCAGATCAACCACGTCGTGACCGGAAATTTTGCTCCAGCCGTCGGTGGCCACTTTGCCTTCCTTGGCATCCAGACCAACTATAATCTGGCCGGGAAATGCGCCGCAGGCATCGTGGAGAAAACCGGGATTCTTTACGGCCGCCGTACCAATAATGACGTAGCTCAGACCATCGTCCAGGTAACGCTCAATCGTATCGAGGTCACGAATACCACCACCCAACTGCACCGGAATGGCACCACCCACAGCATCCAGAATGTCAATAATGACACCCTCGTTCACGGGTTTGCCCGCAATCGCGCCATTCAAATCGACCAGGTGCAAGCGGCGCGCGCCACTTTCAACCCATTTCATGGCCATTTCGACCGGATCTGCCGAGAAAATGGTGGCATCGTCCATATTGCCTTGCTTCAGGCGAACACACTGACCGTCTTTCAGGTCGATTGCTGGAATGAGTAACATGAGACTGTGTTGTTAACTATTCAAGTGAGTGGAAAAAATAATCGGTAAAAACTCAGGGGTTCCATCTTAAAAAGTTGGAGTACAGCCTTAAGCCGTCTTCCGCACTTTTTTCAGGATGAAACTGTGTTGCAAAGATGTTATCCCGTGCGATGGCGCAGGTAAAGCGAACGCCGTAGTCTGTTTCACCCGCAACATGGTCCGGATTGACGGGGTTGACATGATAGCTGTGCACAAAATAGAACCATGCACCGTCTTCAATGCCGGCCCACATGGGGTGCTGGGTGCGCTGGTTCACCTGGTTCCAGCCCATGTGCGGCACCTTCAGGCCACATTCCACAGTCAGGCGGGGATCAAACTTCACAACATCACCCGGAAACAGGGAAAGACATTCAGCAGGCCCTTCAGCGCTGCGTTCCATCATCATTTGTTCGCCAACACACACACCAAACAAGGGCTTTGATTCGGCAGCGCGGTACACGGCTTCCATCAAGCCCGATTCCCGAAGTGCTTTCATGCAGTCTGGCATGGCACCCTGCCCAGGCAGCACAACCCGGCTGGCCCGGTCAATCAAGGCATGGTCGTCGGTAATCTGGATTTCCTGATTTTCGAGCTTTACATGTTGCAAGGCCTGGGCCACCGAACGCAGGTTACCCATGCCGTAATCAACAACGGCAACTAGACTCACAAAGCACCTTTGGTACTGGGAATGGCACCCTGTTGACGCTCATCAATTGCAACTGCCATGCGCAAAGCACGGCCAAACGCCTTGAACACGGTTTCACACTGGTGGTGTGAGTTCACACCCTTCAGGTTGTCAATGTGCAAGGTGCACAGGGCATGGTTTACAAAACCCTGGAAAAACTCAAACACCAAATCGACATCAAATGCGCCAATGCTGGCACGTGTGAACGGAATATCCTGATGCAGACCGGGGCGCCCCGAGAGGTCAATCACCACGCGCGAAAGAGCCTCGTCCAGCGGCACATAGCTGTGGCCGTAACGCACGATTCCTTTTTTGTCGCCCAGGGCTTTCGTGAATGCCATACCCAAGGTAATGCCCGTGTCTTCCACGGTGTGGTGGGCATCAATGTGCAGGTCACCCTTGGCCACGATGTGAAGGTCGAACAGGCCGTGGCGCGAGATTTGTTCCAGCATGTGGTCCAAAAATGGCACGCCCGTCTCGAGGTGGCGTTCGCCTGTACCGTCCAGATTGATTTTCACGGTGATCTGGGTTTCCAGGGTATTGCGGGTAACTTCTGCGGTTCTCATGATTGTCTAAAAAGTTATGCGGCTTTTGTGGCCACTTCGTCGATGGATTGTTGAACAGCCACCAAAAACTGCTGATTCTCTTGCTCAGTGCTCACGGTAACGCGCAAGCAGTTTTGCAACAAGGGGTGGGCTTTGCCCACGTATTTCACCAAGATACCCTTGTTTTTCAGGGCATCAAAGACCTCAAGCGCATTCGGGATACGGAAAAGTACGAAATTGGCGTAAGAATCAAACACTTCAACGTCGCCATTGGGTGTTTTCAGGTTTTTCAGTGACTCGGTCAGCACATCGCGCTGTTCGCGCAGCAGTTTGGCTTGCGCCTCAAAAGCATCGAAATGCTCAAGTGCAAACTGCACCGCAATCCGCGTGAGCACATTCACATTGTAGGGCGGGCGTACTTTGTCGATTTGTTCCACCCAGGCGGGGCTGGCCACTGCATAGCCCAAACGGGCACCTGCCAGACCAAGCTTGGAGAAAGTGCGCAGCACCAATACATTTGGAAATTCAAGCACCCGGGCCATGAACGACGCATCGGCGAAAGCTTCATACGCTTCATCCACAACCACCAGGCCAGGCGTGGCCTCAATGATTTGAACAATTTCGGCTTCGCGCAGCGCCACACCAGTGGGGTTGTTCGGATAAGCCAAAAACACCACTTTGGGCTGATTTGTGGAAATGGCTTTCAACATGGCAGGCATGTTCAAGGTGAAGTCGGGGTTCAGGTCGACTCCCACAAAACGCGCATGGCTCCACTGGCTGTACACCGCATACATCACGAAGGTGGGCACTGGCGAAAGTACTGCATCGCCGGGCATGCAGCAGGCGCGAATAATCAGGTCGATCAGTTCGTCAGAGCCATTGCCAAACAGCACATGGGCCGCTTTTGGAATGGCCGTGCAGGCGCGCAAGGCAACCTCCAGCTCAAGGGCCTTGGGTGCGGGGTATCGGTTTAGCTCGGCTGCTTTCAACTTCTCGGCAAGCGCATCCAGCAAAGTCGCAGGCATGCCCTGGGGGTTCTCCATGGCGTCGAGCTTCAACATGCCGGCCGAAGGAGCCACCACGTAAGCACTGGTGGCCTGCACATCAGCGCGAATTGTTTTTTGAAGTAGGCTCATGGTGCGCTTAGTCTACCTTTCTGAATTTCGGACCAACGCGATACTCGGCAGAGCGCGCGTGTGCTGGCAGGCCTTCTCCATAGGCCAACTCGGCGGCCACTTCACCCAAGGTGCTGGCACCTTCGCGGCTGGCAAAAATAATGCTGCTGCGTTTCTGGAAATCGTACACACCCAGGGGCGAGCTAAAGCGCGCGGTGCCCGCAGTGGGCAACACGTGGTTGGGGCCTGCGCAATAATCGCCCAGCGATTCGCTGCTGTAAGGGCCCATGAAAATGGCACCGGCGTGGCGCAACTTCCCAACCCAGGCGTCGGGGTCTTGCACACTCAGTTCAAGGTGTTCGGGCGCAATTTGATTGCTCAGTTCGCAGGCCTCGTCCATGTCACGCACCTGAATCAGGGCGCCTCGGTTTTTCAGCGATGTGGCAATCACAGTGGCACGGGGCATGGAGTCCATCAGGCGCTTGATGCTGGCCTGCACTTGATCAAGAAATTCCTTGCTTGGGCTTAACAAAATGGACTGCGCCATTTCGTCGTGTTCAGCCTGGCTGAACAGGTCCATGGCGATCCAGTCGGCGTTGGTGCTGCCATCGCAGATCACCAGGATTTCTGAGGGGCCCGCAATCATGTCAATGCCAACGGCACCGAATACACGGCGCTTGGCTTCAGCCACATAGGCATTGCCAGGGCCCACAATTTTGTCTACGCGCGGCACGGTTTGTGTGCCGTAGGCCAAGGCTGCCACAGCTTGCGCGCCACCGATAGTGAACACGCGGTCGACGCCAGCCAGGTGGGCAGCAGCCAATACCATCTGGTTTTTCACGCCACTGGGAGTAGGCACTACCATGATCACTTCTTTCACACCCGCCACTTTGGCCGGCACTGCGTTCATCAGCACGGAAGACGGGTACGCCGCCTTGCCACCGGGCACATACAAACCAGCGCGGTCTAGCGGTGTCACGCGTTGCCCCAGGCGGGTGCCATCGGCCTCGGTGAACTCCCAGCTTTCTGCCACTTGGCGCTCGTGAAATGCACGCACGCGCTGGGCCGCTACTTTCAAAGCTTCGCGCTGGGCAGAATCGAGTGTATCGAAGGCATGCTTCAATTCTTCCTGACCAATTTCAAGTTCAGCGGCACTACCGGCCTTCACCCGATCAAACTTCTCCGTGAACTCCAGCAGGGCTTCATCGCCGCGCTTTCGCACTGCATGAATAATGTCTGCCACTGCGCCTTCCACATGGGGATCGCGTTGTTCTTCATAGGCGAGCAATGCACGGAACTGCTCGGCAAAGTTGGCATCTTCTGTAGACAATCGACGAATTTGGGAAGACATTTTTTACTACCTTTAAAATTTCACGCTACTGCTTGGGTGAACACATCCAGAATAGGCTGCAAAGCCTCGTACTTCATTTTCAATGCCGCCTGGTTCACAACCAAACGGGAAGATATTTCGCAAATTTCCTCAACCTCAACAAGCTTGTTGGCACGCAAGGTGGAGCCGGTGCTGACCAAATCGACAATGGCGTCGGCCAAGCCCACAAGCGGGGCCAGTTCCATAGAACCGTAAAGTTTGATCAGGTCTACATGCACACCACGGTTGGCAAAGTGCTCGCGGGCGCTGTTCACATACTTGGTGGCAATTCGCAAGCGTGCACCCTGCTTCACCGCGCTGGCATAGTCGAAGCCTTCAGGAGCTGCAACACAGAGCCGACATTTGGCAATGTTCAAATCCAGCGGTTGATACAAGCCAGCACCGGAATGTTCAATCAGTACGTCTTTTCCGGCCACGCCCAGATCGGCCGCACCATGCTGCACATAGGTGGGGACATCGGTTGCACGCACGATGATGATTTGCACATCAGCACGGTTGGTCCCAATGATCAACTTTCGCGATTTTTCAGGATCTTCAGACGGCACAATGCCCGCCTTTTCCAGTAAGGGCAGGGTTTCTTCAAAAATACGTCCCTTGGACAGGGCCAATGTAATCATTCCGCTACTCTCGTGACGTCTGCGCCGAGTTTGCGCAGCTTTTCTTCCATTCTGTCATACCCGCGATCCAGGTGATAAATACGGTCAATCCGTGTTTCGTCGCTGGCTGCAAGGCCTGCAATCACCAGGCCCGCCGAGGCGCGCAGGTCGGTGGCCATGACTGTGGCACCGTCGAGTCGCTCCACACCTTTGATGATTGCCGTGTGGCCTTCAATTTCAATGTTTGCACCCAGGCGAACCATTTCCTGAACATGCATGAAACGGTTCTCAAAAATGGTTTCATTGACCACCGCCGTGCCATCGGCCACACAGTTCACTGCCATCAGCTGCGCCTGCATGTCGGTTGCAAAGCCTGGAAATGGTGCCGTGCGTGCGCCCACTGCCTTGGGGCGTGTATTCATGCTGGCGTGAATCTTTGTGCCGTCCACTTCAATGCTTACGCCCGCTGTACGCAACTTTTCAATGGTTGCGTCCATGCTGTCAGCATCGGTGTTGTTCAAGGTTATGTTGCCACCGCAGGCAGCAACAGCACACAAAAACGTACCCGCCTCAATGCGGTCAGGCATTACCTGGTATTCGCAACCATGTAACTTTTCAACGCCATGAACGGTAATGGTATCGGTGCCAATGCCTTCAATTTTCGCGCCCATTTTGACCAGCATGTTCGCCAGGTCCACCACTTCGGGTTCACGGGCCGCGTTTTCAATGATGGTTGTTCCATCGGCCAAAGCCGCCGCCATCATGAGGTTCTCGGTACCGGTCACAGTCACCATGTCGGTCACAATGCGCGCACCCTTCAAACGCTTCGCTTTGGCGTGAATGTAGCCCTTTTCAATGGTGATTTCGGCACCCATGGCCTGAAGGCCTTTGATGTGCTGATCGACTGGGCGCTGCCCGATTGCACAGCCACCCGGCAAGCTCACGCTGGCCTCGCCAAAGCGTGCCACCAAGGGACCCAACACCAAAATACTGGCGCGCATTGTTTTCACAAGATCGTAGCTGGCGATCGGCTCGGAAATTTCTTCGGCCCGCAGGGCCAACTGGTTCTCTCCATGCCAAAAACACTGAACGCCCATAGAGCCCAGCAAGCGCAGGCAGGTGTTGATGTCGCGCAGGCGCGGCACGTTGGTGATGGTGACTGGCTCAGCGGTCAGCAAACTTGCGCACAAAATGGGCAAGGCCGCATTCTTCGCACCAGAAATCGACACTTCTCCGTGAAGCGGCTTTCCGCCACGAACCAAAAATGAATCCATTAAATGGCAGTCCTTTTTACGCTTGTTGTTGAGCCCACTCAGCGGGCGTCAATGTTTTCATAGACAAGGCGTGAATTTCAGCACGCATTCTGTCACCCAGTACTGCATACACTTTTTGATGGCGCTGAATGGCGCGCAATCCTTCGAAGGCACTGGCCACGATGACCGCCTCAAAATGCTGACCGTCACCAGACACGGTGAGGTGCTCGCATTCCAAGCCCTGCGCAATATAGCCGCGAACGGTTTCAGGCAACAACATGATTTTTCCTATCCTTTTGATTCAACAGCACTATTATCCCCTCAATTTGTAACCAGAGGTCACCATGCGCATCGCAATTACGGTCAAAACAGCCCAGGCAGACAGGCCGATGGCCAAGCTGAACCAGGGGCTGACATCGCTGACGCCGAAAAAACCATAGCGAAAACCGTCTATGAGGTAGAAAAACGGATTGAAATGCGACACTGTTTGCCACACCGTCGGCAAGGAGTGGATGGAATAAAACACACCCGACAAAAAGGTGGCTGGCATGATGATGAAGTTCTGGAAGGCCGCCAGCTGGTCGAATTTTTCAGCCCAAATACCGGCAATTACCCCCATGGTACCCAACAAGGCTGAGCCCACCAGGGCGTGCACGAGAATCCAGACCGGGTTATACACATGCAGGCCAACAAAGGCCACAGTGACCAGCAACACGCCCAGACCCACAGCAATGCCGCGAGCCATGGAAGCCAGCACGTATGCCGAGAAAAACTCGAAATGGGACAATGGCGGCAACAACACAAACACCAGGTTGCCGGTAATTTTTGACTGGATCAGGCTGGACGACGAATTCGCAAACGCATTCTGAAGCACCGACATCATGACCAAACCAGGCACCAGAAAGGCAGCGTAACTAACGCCGGGATAAGGCTCTACCTTGCCATCCAGTACATGTGAAAAAATCATGAGATACAGCAAAGCTGTGACCACCGGGGCCAATACGGTTTGAAAACTGACCTTCCAGAAGCGCAGGATTTCTTTCTTGAACAGGGTTTGCCAACCAGTCATTTGGAACCCCCACTCATTAGTTGCACAAATACTTCTTCAAGATCAGGTTTTTCAATGCTGCACTCCAAAACATCCAGGTGATCTTTGCGGCATTGAGCCAGTATTTGCTCTATCTCTGCAGGGCCGTTCAACGCGAGCGTGTAGCGCCCCTCGCTCACATTGGCCTTCAACACCCTGGCTTGCAGGCCCGCTGGCAATACGCCGTTCAGTTGCATGTTTAGCGTTTGATTGGCATGCTTTTTCAAAAGGTTGGGGGTGGTGTCCACGGTCAGCACTTCGCCCTTTTTCAACATGGCGATTCGGTTGCACAGGGTTTCTGCTTCTTCAAGGTAATGCGTGGTCAGCAGAATTGTGTGTCCCTTTTGGTTCAGACCAGCAATGAATTTCCACAAGGTTTGGCGCAATTCTACGTCAACACCCGCTGTTGGCTCGTCCAACACAATCACTGGCGGCTTGTGAACCAGAGCCTGGGCCACCATCACGCGACGCTTCATACCGCCCGACAGGGTACGCATGTTGTTGTCGGCCTTGTCCATCAGGCTTAGCGAATGCAATAGTTCGTCAATCCAGTCGTCATTCTTTTTCAAGCCAAAATAGCCCGACTGAAAACGCAGAGTTTCACGCACTGAGAAAAACGGATCAAAAACAAGTTCTTGGGGCACGATGCCGATGCTTCGCCGAGCATCTCGAAACTGACTCACCACGTCAAAACCCATGACCTTGGCTGTGCCCGTGCTGGCTCGGCTAAGACCAGCAATAATATTGATCAGTGTGGTTTTGCCGGCGCCATTGGGGCCAAGCAAAGCGAAAAACTCCCCTTCCTGAACTGTGAGCGACACATTGTTCAAGGAACGGAATTCACCAAAATATTTGGATACCGAGCTCAGCTCTAGTGCAAACGACATGACTTCTCGCACCGATGAAAGGTGCTACAGGTTTTAGGAGAAGAGAGATTGTACTCCGTAGGCAGCAATCAAACTGTCCAGCTGCGCGGGAGGATGTTGGAGTTCAAGGGTTTTGTCTGATTTAAGCACTCGCTTGGCTGCAAGAATCACAGCCAATGCGGTGGAATCGACATGCTTGACTGAGGAAAAGTCAATAACATGGTCGCCCAAGGCAAATGCCTTGGCGACCTCGGCGATCACTTGATCTCCGTTGCGAACGGTAATTTGATCGACCGATACCTTCATATCAACCCTTAGCGTTTAGGGTTTTCAGGGTTTGAATCAAACCATCCACACCGGAGTTGGACAGCACCGTGCCAAACTGGGCTTTGTAGGAATCAACCAGCCACAGACCCAAAACGCTCAGGTCATAAATCAGCCACTTGCCGTCTTTCTTTTCAACGCGATAGGCCAAATCGACGGGCGGGGCGCCTTTCTGGATCACGCGGCTATTCACGATCACATCCGTGTCTTCCGGGCGGGCACGCAGGCGGTCTACTTGCAGGGTTTGATCACCGACCTGCGCCAAGGCACCCGAATAGGTTTTCACCAACAGGGTGCGAAACTCTTTGGTAATTTGCTCACGCTGCTCGGGCGTGGCTTCGCGCCATGGGCGCCCCACAACCAATTGGGTCATTCTTCGAAAGTTCACATTGGGCATTACTTTCTGGTCAATCAGGGCATCCAGCTTCTTGGGGTCAGCCAACAACTCCTGCTTGCGCGCCTTGATCTCGGCCAACACCTCATTGCTGAACTTTTCAACAAACTCATTGGCAGGTACATCCTGCGCCAACGCTGGCTGCGCAATCAGGCCAAAACCCAAAGCGGCGGCTGCAACCCATTGAAACAACTTGTTCACTGCAATATTCATGATTCTTCCAAAACGTGTGTCGTTAGTCTAAAAACGCAATACATACCAAGGGGTTGACCACCCCAATGCCAATCAGTTCACCAAACCCAAGCCAGACTTGGCACGTTCGCTTTGCTGCAGGTCGGTTGGCAGACCAATCGACGAGTTTGAATCAGGCTGCGTATTTAAAGATGCGCTGCTTGTTTCAAGCTGCACCAGGGCTGCCTTGAAGGGTGGAAAAGAAACGGGAGTTTCGCTGCGTGATTCTTCTTCAAAATCCTCGTAACTTTGTTCGTTCGGATCTGGGGCACCATCTCGCACCAAACTGGCACGGCGCTTCAAGTAGGCATCGCGAACGAAAGCATATTGATCCAGTGCTACGCGCTCAACCAGGTCGGTTGCTGGCAACAGCCTTGCCCGAGTATTCACCACATTCACAACCAGTAAACTGTTTCGCACCCTAACATTGTCGTAATGGTAGAGGGGATCGAGGGGAGCATCGACAAACCTGGCAGGCGCGTCACGCAGGGTGCTTGGTCCCAACAAGGGGAGCACCAGGTAGGGGCCCGAACCCATGCCCCACACACCCAGGGTTTGACCGAAATCTTCATCGTTTTTCTGAAATCCCAGTTCGGTGGCCACATCAGCCAAACCTACAATTCCGATTGTGGTGTTCAGCGCGAAACGCGTGATATCGCTGCCTGCAGCCTTGGGCTTGCCTTGCAACAAATTATTGACCGCCACACTGATGTCATCCAGATTGGAAAAGAAATTTCCGATCACGGTTTTGATTTCTGGCGGCGTTACCTTGTCGTAACCCTGCGCCAGCGGCTTCACCACCGCCTTGTCTACCACCTGGTTAAAGCCGTCAACGGAACGGTTGAATCCTTCCAACGGGTCTGACTCGGAAGGGGCGCGCATGCTGGTACATGCGGTGGACAAGCCAAGCACGCCAAGCAGCAAAATCACTTTTCGAATGGACATTAACACTTCAAATCCCCTTCATCACTTTTCGGAGTCGCCTTCCGAGGCTTTGCTAAACAAGAACTGGCTAATCAGGTTTTCAAGCACCACGGCAGACTGGGTACGCGCAAACTTCTCGCCGCTGGCTAGATTCTCGAGATCTCCACCGGCCTCAATACCCACATATTGCTCACCCAGCAGGCCTGAGGTAAGGATTCTAGCTGAAGAGTCCTTGGGAAACTCGAAGCCCTCCTCCAAATCCAGGGCCACGACTGCACGGAATGTGACTGGATCAAGGTTGATGTTGGCCACACGCCCCACGGTGACACCCGCACTTTTAACAGGCGCACGAGGCTTCAAGCCACCGATATTGTCAAATTCTGCGGTCACCCGGTATTGATCGCCCGTGGTGAAAGAACTCAAGTTGCCCGCCTTCAAAGCGAGAAACACCAATGCAAGTGCGCCAATTAGCACAAACAGGCCCACCCAAAAATCCACTGCCGTGTTCTTTTTCATACCTTCAATCCGTTAAATACTGAACATGAGTGCTGTTAGCACGAAATCGAGACCCAAAATAGTCAGGGAGGAAATCACCACGGTTCGAGTGGTTGCCCTGGAAACGCCTTCAGGCGTGGGCTGACACGCATAGCCCTGGAACAAGGCAATTGAGCTGACAGCCACACCAAACACCACGCTTTTAATCACCCCGTTGAGAATGTCGTCACGCACGTCCACACCAGCCTGCATTTGAGACCAAAATGCACCTGAATCCACACCGATCAACAACACACCCACGACGTAACCGCCAAAAATACCCACCGCACTGAACAAACCTGCCAGCAAAGGCAGGGAAATCAAACCGGCTATCCAGCGAGGGGCAACAATGCGCGCTTTGGGATCCACGGCCATCATTTCCATGGCGGTCAGCTGCTCACCTGCTTTCATCAGACCAATTTCAGCCGTCAACGATGTGCCAGCTCGGCCAGCGAACAGCAAAGCAGACACCACCGGACCCAATTCACGCACCAGTGACAAAGCCACCAAGAGACCCAAGGCCTGCTCGGCACCGTACCTGTTCAGGGTGTAATAACCTTGCAAGCCCAACACGAAGCCCACAAAAAGACCCGAGACGACAATGATGACCAGCGAATAATTGCCAATGAAATGGATTTGATCGATAACAAGGCGCGGGCGGAATAAAGCCTTAGGAAGCAACATGAACAAGTTGCCCACAAAACGCGCAAAAACACCCAGGCCGGCAATTGTTGCAATAACACCCGCCCCCAGGCGGGAAACCAATGCGACTGGATTCATGCAAAGTCCTCCTGCAAATCGCGTGCAGGATAATGAAACTTCACAGGCCCTTCGGGCAAACCTTGGATGAACTGTTGAACGTAAGGATCCTGGTTGGCCTCCACTTCTGCTGGCGTACCTTGCGCAAGTACCTTGCCGTTCGCAATCACAATGACATGGTCACTGATTGCAAAAGACTCGTGAATATCGTGGGTAACCACCACGGAGGTGGCGCCCAAGGCATCATTCAGGGTACGAATGAGGTTGGCTGTGATGCCCAGCGAAATTGGATCAAGCCCGGCAAAGGGTTCATCGTAAAAAATCAGTTCGGGATCGAGCGCAATGGCGCGGGCCAGGGCCACTCGCCGGCTCATGCCGCCGGAGATTTCCGACGGAAAAAGATTGCTTGCTCCACGAAGGCCCACGGCCTGCAACTTCAACAGCACCAGATCGCGAATGGCTGCTTCGGGCAGATTGGTGTGTTCACGCAGCGGAAACGCCACATTCTCGAAGACATTCAAATCGGTAAAAAGCGCACCAAACTGAAAAAGCACACCGATTTTTTTGCGGAATGCGTAAAGCTGTTGTGTACTGGCAGTCACCACATTTTGGCCCAGCACTTCTACCTCACCCCGATTAACCGGGTACTGACCACACATTAAGCGCAGCAAAGTGGTTTTGCCCGAACCAGAGCCACCCATGACAGAAACCACTTTGCCCTTGGGGATGTCCAGCGAAATGTTTTCCAGAATGAGGCGATCGGCGTAGCCGAAGTCCACGTTTTTTAATTGAGCAACAAAGCCCATGGGGGCTCCTTAGTAAACGAATACGAATTTGGGAGCTATTGTACCCCGAAGGGCATGCACTCACCATCCAAATGGTGACAGGCTCACCCACAAGGCATGACCACGAAGCGTGGAAATGGTTTCATCAAAGTATGATCCGCAGCACTTAAACCCTGAAAAGTCTGCCCGTGCCCTCACTGTTTGTGTTTTTAATCGGCTTGACCACCCTCCTGACTGCGTGCGTGGCCACTCCTCCCCAAACAAGCGAGCGCATTGCGCCTCTTGAAGTGGCACATACGCTTGAGTTGAATGCTGTTTTTTGGGCAGACAAAGTTCAGCACAGCAGCAACGCGTGGCAAAGACATCAGCAAACATTCACTTTCCGGCTTGAAAACATACCCGCAAGCCAAGTGCTCGAACTGATTTCGCGGGAGCTAAAGCTTGGCTATGAAATGGACAACTGCGGCGACGCCCCGGTCAGCCTGGTGGGTCGAGACATGCCACTTCAACAAGTCATAGAAAGCCTGGAACTTCAATCCGGTGCCAGCGTGCAATTTGCAGGCAATCAGCTGTCCATGCGGTGCGAGGCAGATGAGCTTCGGGTGTATACCCTTGACTACCTGTCAATTGCCCGGGAAATGAATGACTCATCCAGCTTGAGTTCGGCAATCGCTGGCGGCCCGCGCGAACTGACTGATCGACGGGAAACTGGCAATCGCTCGGAACTGGTGCTGAACAACTCACAACAGCACGACTTGTGGGAAGACATCGCGACTCAAATTGAACAGATCATTCAGGTGCAGATAAAGCCGGTAGAACTCTCGACGCGGGAACGCGTCATTGATGAAGATGAAGACCGTGCCTATGCCAGCACGCGCAACACATCCCCTCGCCGAGCACAACCCAATTTGAGGAGTACCACTGCGGTTTCCTCCGAGAAACGGGACATCACAACGACTCGTAAAGAAACCCGCTCCGGGCGAGTCACCACCAATCCGGAATCTGGAACCGTGTCGGTGATCGCAAAGCCCAGCCAGCATCGCAGGGTAGCCCAGTGGCTCACACAAATTCAGCGTCGGGTTGATCGGCAAATTGTGATTGAAGCGGTAATCACCGAGATCTCACTGAATGATCGCTACGAGCGAGGAATTGACTGGAATGTGCTGCGCCAAAACGGAATTACCGCGGGCCTGGCGGTGCAAGGGCTTAACTTGGGTACCCAGCAGACGATCTTGCAAACCAAAACCGGTATCAACAATTTTTTATCAATCCCGACCAACCCGCTGCAAACCCCGTTTGGCTTTCATTTGAACGTCTGAACTGGCTTTGGATGAAACGCGGCGCGCTCGACACACCTCACATTCAGGAGAATTGAATTGAAACAACCTCGACACCAGACCCAGAACGGGTTCTCTTTATTAGAACTGGCCATTGCGCTGGCTGTGCTGGCCATACTCGCTGGTGGCGTACTTAAGGGACGCGAGCTGCTGAACAGCGCCCGCGTACAGGCCACTCTTACCGACATCGCCAGCCTTGAAACAGCATTGTCCGCTTTTCAGGCACGTTATTCAGCCTTGCCCGGTGACTTCATTGCGGCCAGCGCAGCGGGGCTTTCCAACAGCGGCGGTGACGGCAACGGCCTGATTGAAGGCGAAGAATCCTGCAATGTATTCACGCATCTTCAACTGTCAGGTTTCATCCAAGGTGACTTCACCGGTGGCAGTGACCAATCTGGAAATTGCACGCCCGCCAGCACCATGGGCAACCAGTTCAGTGGCCAGTACCTGCTCAACAACACCATGCAGGGCCCTAACTCCCGGGAAAATGCAATGGCCTTGCTGATTGGCGAAACCGTACCTGTTGCCCAACTGGCAGAAATTGACCGCAAACTCGATGATGGCAACCCCCTGCGTGGCGCAGTGCAGGTGATTAGTGGCGAGGAAGAACTGTGCACCATCAACGGCAGTCAATGGGACGAGGCGCAAGGCGCTGATTGCGCGGCACTTTATATTATTCGGTAAACACCAATTCAACGCCCCATAGACTTGCGGCCAAGAATAATGGCTTCGGCCAAACTTAAAGCATCAGGCTGCCCCTTCAGCACCAGGATATCCCCCGACTCCAGTTGCGTATCGGGGGAAGGATCCCCGCCCCGAATACCACGCCTGCGAATTGCGCTTACTTCAATGTCCAATTCAAGAATACCCAACTCGGCCAGGCTTTTACCCACGCCACTGGCTCCCGGCTCCAGGAACACCGAATGCAAACGGATCCATTGGTTTTCGGGTGTATCCGCTTCGTCGTCTACGCCACGGAATACCCCCCTGAACATTTGGTAACGCGATTCACGAATGGCTCGAATCTGTTTGACCACACGAGAAACCGGCACACCCAACAACATCAAGGCCTGTGAGCCCAGCATCAAACTGCCTTCAAGAATTTCTGGCACCACCTCGGTGGCTCCAGCTGCAGTCAGTTTCTCCAAATCACTTTCATCGTAAGTGCGCACCACAACTGGAACATTCGGAGCCAAAGCACGCACTGCAATCAACACCTTCTCGGCCGACTTGAATTCAGCAAATGTGACCACTACACAGGATGCCCGCAGCAAACCCGCAGCAACCAGTGTTTCACGCTTTGCGGCGTCGCCAAAAACCACTGAATCGCCTGCTGCGGTTGCTTCACGAATACGATCCGGATCCAGATCCAAAGCCACATAATCCAGGTCTTCACGGTCCAGCAACCGGGCCAGGTGCTGACCACTGCGCCCGAAGCCGCAGATCAGTACATGCTTGGTCGTGGCAAGACTCTTCTGGGCAATTTGGTGCAATTCCAGCGATTTTTGCAACCATTCCTGACTTGAAAAGCGCAGCACGATTCGATCTGCATGTTGAATCATGAAGGGCGCTGCCAACATGGATAGCACCATGCTGGCCGTAATGGTTTGTAACCAAGGGTCGGGGACCAAACCAAAACCGGCTGAGCCCGTGTTGGCCAGTAGCACGAAACCGAATTCACCGGCCTGCGCCAGATAAATGCCGGTGCGCATGGCTGTGCCGGTGTTCGCACCAAATATCCGGGCCAGTGCCGCAATCAACACCAACTTGGCCAACACCGGGAGTACCGCCAGCAAAATTACCCAGTACCAATTCTGCATCACCACTTGTGGGTTCAGCAGCATGCCTGTGGTCACGAAGAAGAGACCCAGCAGCACATCACGGAATGGCTTGATGTCCTCTTCCACTTGATGTTTGTACTGGGTCTCTGCAATCAGAATGCCCGCCACAAATGCACCAAGGGCCAGCGACAGCTCTGCAAGCTCGGTCAACCAAGCCAAGCCCAAGGTGATCAACAGCACATTCAGCACAAACAATTCTTGCGACTTGCTACGGGCCACGAATGTCATCCACCAATTCATCATGCGCTGGCCAAACACCAACATCAGCCCCAACACCAGTGCAGCCTTCACCACCGCCAGGCTCAGTGTCACAGTAAGGTTCTCAGCCCCTTGCCCCAGTGCTGGAATAATGATGAGTAGCGGCACCACGGCCAAATCCTGAAACAATAAAATACCCATGATTTGACGACCATGGGGAGAATCGAGTTCAAGCCGCTCCGACAACAATTTACTGACAATCGCCGTGGAAGACATGGCTGCAGCCCCTGCCAGCACGAAGGCGGTGCTCAGTGGCACCTCAAAGAAATAGCCAGCCAACAAGCCTAGGCCCATCACGCCCAGCATGGTCAGCCCTACTTGCGCAAACCCCAGGCCAAACACAACACGGCGCATGGCATGCAGTTTCGGCAAACTGAACTCGAGACCAATTGAGAACATCAGGAAAACAACGCCGAACTCTGCCAGATGCCGGGTTTCGGCGGTATCGGGCACGATGCCGAATGAATAAGGACCAATCAGCGTACCCGCAAACAGATAGCCCAGCATGGCGGGCAGCTTCCAGTGACGGAAAAGCGAGACCGCCAACACGGCGACCAGCATTAGAATCAAAGACAGCTCTAGAGCGTTAGGCACGTTTAATGCTTAGGAAGTGGAGAGAATTGGCACGCGCTTTGCTATACTGCCCTGAAAAGAGCACAGCCTCAAGCACCTTAGTTGCTTAAGTCTATCAGGGTCTACCATGTCAAAAACACCGTCGAATAATGACAAGCACGATTTTCTGGCCATGGCCAGGGAGGCGCTTGCCATTGAAGCCCAAGCAGTCTCGGCACTGGCTGAACGCTTAAATGATCAGTTCAGCCAAGCCACCACCGCCATACTGAACTGCAAGGGTCGAGTCATTCTGGTCGGTGTGGGCAAGTCGGGCCTGATTGCCAAAAAAATTGCTGCCACCTTTGCCAGCACGGGCACGCCTTCTTTTTTCGTGCACGCCACCGAAGCCTCTCATGGCGATTTGGGCATGATTACCCAAGACGACGTGGTTATTGCCCTGTCTAATTCGGGAAATACCGAAGAATTGGTCGCGGTGTTGCCAGCCATTGCACGGCGAGGCGCAAAAATAGTCGCCATGACCGGCAAACTCGATTCAGCCTTGGCCCGGCAGGCGGACTTGGTACTGGACTGTGGCGTTGAAAAAGAAGCCTGCCCACTGAATTTGGCCCCAACTGCCAGCACCACCGCAGCCTTGGCCCTTGGCGATGCGCTTGCCGTGGTGGTTTTGAAAGCACGTGGTTTCAGCGAAGAAGACTTCGCACTCTCGCATCCAGGTGGCAGCCTGGGACGCAAACTGTTGACCCATGTCAGCGATGTCATGCGAAAAGGCGACCGAATCCCCACCGTTTCACCATCAGCCAGCATTTCCAGTGCCATTCTGGAAATCACCAAAAAGGGCCTGGGCATGACTGCCGTTGTGGGGGCCAACAACAAACTGCTGGGCGTTTTTACCGATGGTGACCTGCGCCGCCTGATTGAACAAGGCCTGGATTTACGCGGTTTGCTGGTGAGCGAAGTGATGAACACTATGCCCAAGTGCATTTCACCCGACAAGCTGGCCGTAGAGGCCGTTCGCATGATGGAAGTCAGCCACATCAGCCAAGTGGTGGTCACAGACGAACAGGGACACATTGTCGGCGCCCTGAATTTCCATGATCTTTTCGAAGCCAAGGTGGTGTGATGGATCAATTGACCGACCGCCAACCCACTGCCGCCCAAGCTGCGGCAAACATCAAATTGATGGGTTTTGATGTAGACGGAACACTGACTGATGGTGGCCTGTACTTCGGCAATGAAGGCGAGGTCATGAAACGCTTTAGTGTATTTGACGGCCAGGGCCTTCGACTGCTGATGGACCATGGCATCAAGGTGATCTGGATCACCGCGCGCTCCAGCACCATTGTGGAAAAACGTGCCAAAGACCTTGGCATCTATCAACTGGTTCAGGGCTGCAAAACCAAGCTGCAAGCCTATGATGAAATTCGCCAGCTATTGGGGCTGGACTGGAGCGAATGCGGCTTTTTTGGGGATGACTGGCCCGACTATCCAGTGCTGCAACAGGTTGCTCTGGCGGCCACCACGCAGCACTCCCCGGCTGCCATGAAAAACTCTGCCAACTGGATTAACACGCGCCCACCAGGCGATGGTGCAGCCCGCGAATTGTGCGACTTCATTTTGAGTCACCAGGCAGGCTATCAAAACCCATGGGAAACAGCGTGAAACCGTTGAGTGCTTTTTTCAACCTGATTTCGCAGTTCATTCCGCTGTTGTTGACGTTCGCACTGGCGGCCACCTCGTATTGGTTTGCAATTCAATCTGAGCTCAGCCTGTTCAGCGCCAGCGGCAAAAACGATCCGACCAGCAGCGACTACTATCTGCGTAATTTTTCGGTACAAAGCCACGACCTGGCCGAGAATAAATATTCAATCATCCGCAGCAACGCAGCCGAGCATATTCCACAAGGCAATGTGTGGAACATTACAGCGCCTGAACTGGAACAGTTTGAATCGGGCAATGGCATGGTCAAAGGCAATGCCCAAAAAGGTGTCTACCTGCTCGACACGGATGAAATTTTCTTGCGGGACAACGTTGTGGTGACCAGTCAAAACGAAGGGCTGCTGACCACCATGAAGTCTGAAGAAATACGAATCGACAATATCACCAACGAAATTTCAACCGACAAAAATGTGCTGGTGACGCGACCAGGCCAACGGTTTGAAGCACAAGGTGCCACACTGAACAACGACACTGGCGAATTGACTGCCCAAGGGTCAATCAAGTTTCGCATAGAGGCCAAACGATGAAACGCTCTACCTGGATTTCCCTCGCACTGGCTGCGCCTGCACTGGCCTTTGGGGTTTGCGCGCAAGCACTGGAATCGGACAAACAACAACCCACCACCATCGACGCCAACCAGATGACTTACAACGAGAAGTCAAATGTGAATGTTTTCACTGGCAACGTGCTCTTAACACGTGGAAGCCTGGTGATTCGCGGCGACAAACTCACACTGACCGAGCGCAGCGACGGCACCCAGTTTGCAACCGTGGAAGGTAAACCAGCCCGCTTCAAGCAACAACGTGATTCAGAGACGCCCAACGAGGTATTGCTGATCAACGGCACTGGTAACACCATAGAATTCGACGGCAACAAATCGATAGTGACGTTGACTGGTGCGGCCAGCATTCAAAAAAGTACCAATGGTCAGCTGACTGAGTCCATCTCGGGCACACGGATCACCTACGAGCAAAACACCGAATTCCTGAATGTGGTGGGTTCACCCAGCAGCAGCGGCTCCTCACGCGTTCAAGCCGTGATCAAACCAAAAACCCAATCGACGGAACCTGCGCCCGAGCCCGCGCCCAAAGGGGGCAGCAAGTGAGCAACACCCCTGCACACACATTGACAGGTCAAGGCCGCCTTCAGGCACTCAGCCTGCGCAAAGCCTACCGAAGCAAGCGTGTGATTGAAGACGTTTCCCTGCATGTAGACACCGGTGAAGTGGTGGGCCTGTTAGGCCCCAACGGTGCGGGTAAAACCACCTGCTTTTACATGATTGTGGGTTTGGTCAGTGCCGACGAGGGCAACATTTGCCTGGAAGGCCGCGACATCACCTTGCAACCCATTCACGAGCGCGCACGCGCAGGGCTTTCTTATCTTCCTCAGGAAGCCTCCGTGTTTCGCAAACTGACTGTGGAAGACAACATTCGCGCAGTGCTTGAAATCAATCCACCCAGAGACAAAACGGTGGATCAGGCTGTCGAAGATTTGCTGAACGACCTTCAAATTGCGCACATTCGCACCTCGCTGGCGGCGTCCCTCTCGGGTGGCGAACGCCGCCGACTTGAAATTGCCCGTGCGCTGGGCAGCCAGCCGCGCTTCATTTTGCTGGACGAGCCCTTCGCAGGCGTTGACCCCATTGCGGTACTGGAAATTCAACGCATCGTTGCCTTTTTGAAATCCAAAGGTATCGGCGTGCTGATCACCGACCACNNGGAGGCGAGCATCTTCCGCCGCCTCACCGTGGAGCAGAACATCATGGCGATCCTGGAAACGCGCAAGAACCTGAGCAAGGCGGAGCGCAAGGAGCAGCTGGAGAAACTGCTGCAGGAATTCCACATCGACCATATCCGCGACAGCATGGGCATGAGCCTGTCCGGCGGCGAGCGCCGGCGCGCGGAGATCGCCCGGGGCCTGGCCACGGACCCGGATTTTATTCTGCTGGATGAGCCCTTCGCCGGGGTCGACCCGATCTCCGTGAACGACATCAAGAGCATCATCCGCCACCTCAAGGACCGCGGCATCGGCGTGCTGATCACCGACCACAATGTACGGGAAACCCTGGGCATTTGTGATCGTGCCTACATCATCAGCGCGGGCCGCGTGCTGGCCTCGGGCAGTCCCGAGCAAATTGTGAAAAACGACGATGTACGCCGCGTGTACCTCGGCGAACACTTCCGTATGTAAAGCTGAATCTCCATGAAACAATCCCTTCAGCTTAAAGTCTCGCAAAACCTCACGCTCACGCCTCAGTTGCAGCAATCCATTCGCTTGCTGCAATTGTCCACACTGGAGTTGCAGCAGGAAATTCAACAAGCGCTGGCTGAAAACCCACTGCTGGAGTTGGCTGACGAAGAGGCCGTGGAAGGCGAGCGCACCCTGAGCCTGGACAGCAGCAATGGCGAACTGCACGAGCCACAGGGCGACAGCTTTGAGGCCGATCCCGACCCCCGCAAAGCCAGCGAACCGGTCAGCGATCAGCAAGCTGAACAAGACAATCAAAGCGAAGAAATTGTTCAGCGCGAGACCATCGACTCCATCCAGGACAACTGGGAAGGCGACTGGCGCGACAACAGCGGCGCAGGTGCCGATGGCGATGAAGAAAAACCCGGCCTGCAACTGGCTGCGCCCGACAGCAGCCTGCACCAGCACCTGATCGACCAGCTGCGCATGACACAGGCCAGCGAACGTGACAAAAACCTGGTGCTTTGGCTGATTGACTACCTCAGCGACGATGGCTACCTGACTGTTGAACTTGAAGACCTGTGGGAAACCCTGCAGGACGAGCCCGACCTGGAGTTTGAAGAACTCAGCGCGGCCTTGCGCCTGCTGCAAAGTTTTGACCCACCCGGCGTGGGTGCCCGCAATGCAGCCGAATGCCTGCTGCTGCAACTGGCCCAGCGCAAAGACATTACTTGCCAGCCAAACCTGTACAGCAACTGTCAGCACATTATTCGCGACCACTTGGGTTTATTGGCCCAACGCGACTTCACCAAGCTGAAAAAAGCATTGAACGTCGACGAGGACATGCTAAAAACATGTCATCAAATCATTCGTTCACTCGAGCCGTTTCCCGGTGCGCGTTTTCGACGCATCGACGATGACCATGTGGTGCCCGACGTGATCGTGAAAAAACTGAGTGGACAGTGGCATGTGCAACTGAACCCCGACGTGATGCCAAAAATCCGTATTAATGAAATGTATGCCTCCATCTTGCGATCACACCGTGGTCAAAGTGCGCAACTCAGTGCGCAATTACAAGAGGCTCGCTGGTTGTTAAAAAACGTTCAGCAGCGATTTGACACTATTTTACGGGTGAGCCAAGCCATCGTAGAACGGCAAATCGGCTACTTCAATCACGGCGAAATCGCAATGCAGCCCTTGGTTCTGAGGGAAATTGCCGATCTCTTGGGACTGCATGAATCGACCGTGTCAAGGGTTACCACGCAAAAATATATGTTGACGCCCTATGGGTTGGTTGAGCTAAAGTATTTCTTCGGAAGTCATGTTTCCACCGACTCGGGTGGTCAGGCTTCCAGCACAGCAATACGTGCACTCATCAAGCAACTGATTTCTGCGGAGGACGCCAAGCAGCCGATATCTGACAGCCAAATCGCCGACCTACTCGGTCAACAGGGCATCGTGGTCGCAAGACGCACGGTCGCTAAATACCGGGAATCACTGAAAATACCCCCGGTGAACATGCGCAAGTCGCTTTAAATTTAAAGCTTCCCCCCGCAGCAACGAAAGGAGATACCTTATGAACTTGAACATCAATGGTCATCATCTGGAAGTTACCCCAGCAATTCGAAACTACGTCATCGAAAAACTGGATCGGGTGAAAAGGCATTTTGATCACGTCATTGATGCATCGGTGACCATCTCGGTGGTCAAGCTGGTTCAAAGGGCAGATGTTACGCTGCACGTTCGCGGCAAAGACATTCACGCTGAAGCAAGTCATGAAAACCTCTACGCAGCCATTGATGCGCTGGCCGACAAACTGGATCGCCAGGTACTGCGTCACAAAGACAAACTAACCAATCACAATCACACACCGATCAAACACCAGGTGGTCGAAGAAGCCGAATAAACCTCTGTAATTTCAGGGAAAATCAAAAGGCGGACTTCCATCCGCCTTTTCTGTTTTTATGGCGTATAATCGGCCCCACGATTAGAAGCGGGTCTCAGGAATCAACAGCGATGAACTTGATCGCAAATCTACTGCCTCCATCCAACATTTTGCTGGATGCACAGGTCACCAGCAAAAAGCGCGTGTTTGAACAAGCCGGTTTGGTGTTTGAAAACAACCAGGGCATTGCTCGCTCCAAGGTTTTCGACAGCCTCTTTGCACGTGAACGCCTGGGTTCCACCGGACTTGGTCAACAAGTCGCTGTGCCGCATGGTCGCATCAAGGGCCTTCGCGAACCCATCGCTTCACTGGTTCGAGTTCAAGATCCAATTCCCTTCGACGCCCCTGACGGTCAACCCGTCAAACTGCTCATGTTTTTGCTGGTGCCAGAAAGCGCAAACCAGCATCATCTGGATATACTGTCTGAACTGGCTCAAATGCTGTCTGACAAGGATTTCCGTGAGAAACTCATGACTGAAGCAGACCCCGGCGCCATGCACCAGCTCATCGCCACCTGGGAGCCCTACCAACCCGCGAGTTAAGCCTGTGAAGCAACTGAAAGAACTGATCGAAGCCAACCGCAACAAACTCAAGCTTGACTGGCTGGCCGGTTTAAATGGTGGTGACCGCCACCTGGATCTTCAGTGTTTTGCATCTTCCGACCTCGTAGGCCACTTGAATACCATCCACCCTGGCCGCATTCAGGTGTTTGGTCGTCAGGAAATCGAATACTTCGCCCGCATCAGCGACGAACGCAAAAAACACCAAATCGACAAGCTAATCGAAGGCGATCCGCCCGCAATCATCGTGGCTGAATCGTTTCAGCCCCATACCCTACTGAAGGCCGCCTGCGACGAATCCAACATCCCCCTGCTGGCCACTCCATTGTCAGCCGCCGAAATCATCGATTTTCTGCGCGTGTACATCAACAAATGGTTAGCCCCCACCACCATGATGCACGGCGTGTTCATGGATGTGCTTGGCATGGGCGTGCTTATTTGTGGCGAGTCGGGTTTGGGCAAAAGCGAGTTGGGCCTGGAACTGATTTCTCGCGGGCACGGCTTGGTGGCAGACGATGTGGTCGAATTCTCGCGCGTAGCCCCCAACCTGATCGAAGGGCGCTGCCCTGAACTGATTCGCAACCTGATGGAAGTGCGCGGCGTGGGCCTGCTCGACATCAAGGCTATTTTTGGTGAAACCGCCGTACGCCGGAAAATGCGATTGAAGCTGATCGTACATCTGGTTCGTAAAGCCTCGCTAGAATTGCACCAGGAACGATTGGTAACCGAGCAACAATTCCAGGAAGTGCTGGGGCTGCCGATTCGCAAAGCCATATTGCCAGTGGCTGCGGGCCGCAACCTGGCCGTGTTGCTGGAAGCTGCGGTGCGCAACACCATCTTGCAAATGCGGGGTATCAACACACTCGACGAATTCATGGTTCGTCAACAAAAAGCCATGCTCACTGAACTGGGCGGCATTGACCACCTACAGGTTGACCCCGACACTGAAACGGACATCGGCCATGATTAACATGAAAGTGGTATTGGTCACCGGCCTTTCAGGCTCGGGCAAATCAGTCGCCATTCGCGCGCTGGAAGACTCCCACTTTTACTGTGTCGACAACTTGCCGCCTTCTTTCATACCGCAAGTCATCCAGCGCTTGTCCTCCGAGGGCATCACGCAAATTGCGATTGCAGCCGACGCCCGCACTGGACGAGACATTATCGATGTTCCCCAAATTATTCAGGCCCTGAAAGCCGACGGAACCGATGTTCGCATTCTGTTTCTGGATGCCGACGATGAAACCCTGATCACCCGCTACTCTGAAAGCCGCCGCCGTCACCCCATGAGCGCACGCCTTGGCGAGCAAGCCACCGTGCAAGAATGTGTTGATGCGGAACGAGAGTCGCTTGAGCCCCTGAGAAACATTGCAAGCTGTATCGACACCTCTGCCCTGCAGCCCATTGTACTGCGGCGATGGGTGCTTGAAACCGTAGAAGAAGAATCGGCCAAACTTACATTGGTGTTTGAAACCTTCGGTTTTAAAAAAGGCCTGCCCAGCGATGCAGACCTGGTGTTTGATGTGCGCTGCCTGAGTAACCCGTATTACGACAAAAGCCTGCGTCCACTGACCGGGAAAGACACAGAAGTACAACGGTACATTCAAGCCGACAATCGCAGCGACCCGCTGATCAGCGATATCGAAACCTATTTGAGAAAATGGTTGCCCTCGTATTTGAATGAGCAGCGCAGCTACGTGACCGTGGCCATTGGTTGCACCGGCGGTCAACACCGCTCGGTGTATGTGGCCGAAACACTGGCCAAGCGTTTTACCAACCAGCCTTTAACCGAGATCGAGAGCGTTTTGTTGCGGCACCGCAGCCTGGGCTAAAGCTCTCGATTGCTCCAACAATTTGTGCACAATTTTCGGCACGGGCTTTTCACTAACCACATGACAACCAATCCACACGCCGGGCACCTTCACACGCAACAATTTAAAGTGCATTTTGCGGTGGGTTAATTCATGCACCAACCAAGGCTGACCTTGCAACGCGTGCAACTGATGCTCAAGTTCAACACGGTGGGCCTGCAAGCCATAGCGCTCAACCCACACAGCTGCGATTCGGGTTAAGTTGTCAAAATCGTCTGCAAAACCGCCCTGGCTACCACAGGCCTCAAAAGGTGTAGTCCACAGGCCCTGCCAAACTCCTTTGCCTGTTTGCAGTTCCAGCAACACCGCGCCACGCTCGTCTTCCACAATCATGCTGACAAAATGCAATTCAGGCCGGGCTTTTTTGGGTTTCGGTGTGGGCAACAACCCGACCATGCCCTTTTGCAAAGCCACACAACTTTGCATCAATGGGCAAGCTGAACATGCAGGGTTGCGCGGCACACAGCATGTGGCCCCAAGGTCCATCAAGGCTTGGTTGTAAACACCGGGCTGCTGTTCTGGCACATTGGCCTGTGCAATAGCCCACAAGGTTTTCTTGATGGTGGTTTGCTCCGGGTACCCCTCGATGCCGTAATACCTGCAAAACACACGTTTCACATTGCCGTCCAGAATGGGAGCCTGCACACCATATGCCAGCGATGCAATTGCACCTGCCGTGGACTGACCAATGCCGGGCAAACTTTCAAGCTCGGCCACCGTGCGCGGGAATTGCCCTCCAAAACGGGCCACCACCTGCTTGGCACAGGCATGTAAATTACGCGCACGGGTGTAATAGCCCAAACCGGCCCACAACTGCATCACATCCTGCTCCGGGGCGCCAGCCAGGTCGGCTACAGTCGGGTAAGCCTGCAAAAAACGGGTGTAGTACGCCAGCACGGTCGTTACCTGGGTTTGCTGCAACATCACTTCGCTCAGCCACACCTTGTAAGCATCGCCGGTGTGCTGCCAAGGCAAGGTTTGTCGACCATGCTGCTTCTGCCACCGCACCAACACTTCGCCAAACGGCTCTCCTGTCAAAGGGCTCATACTGGGTCTATTCCTGACATTGCGCACAATAAAACGTGCTGCGCTGATTCATTACCCGGCGTTTTACCAAGGCCCCACAGCGTTTGCAGGGCTGCCCCTCGCGGCCGTACACATCACAATGCAACTGGAAATGTCCCAACTCGCCATCAATGGCCTGAAAATTACGCAGGGTTGAACCACCCCGCTCTATCGCCTCAGTCAATACAGCAACCACCGCTGCATGCAAGGCCTGCGCATTTGCTCTACTCAGCCGCCCTGCGGCTTTGCCAGGGCGAATCGCACTGCGAAACAGCGCCTCGCAGGCGTAAATATTGCCCACGCCGACCACCGCAAACCCACTTAACAACAAGGCCTTGATTGACACCTTTTTACCGCGGGTTGCCTTGAAAAATGACTCTGGCGTGAATGCATCACTGAAAGGCTCCGGCCCCAGTTTTGCAAACCGTACAAAACTGTCTTCCCAGCCGGGTGCTTTTTCGACGTACTCCACACTGCCAAAGCGGCGCGGATCGTTGTAGCGCAGCACCTTGTCACCAAAATTCCATTCAATGTGGTCGTGTTTGTCCCACGGGGTACTGGCGCTAACAATTTTCATGGACCCCGACATGCCCAAATGCACCACCAACACCTGCCCGCCGAAATCCATCAACATGTATTTCGACCGACGCTCCACAGCTTGCAATATCTGCTTTACACAACTTTGCACTTGGGTGGACACAGGCCAGCGCAAACGGGGTTGCCGCACGGTACAAGCCATCAGGCGTTGCCCTGTGAAATGCAGGTCTACGCCTCTTTTGGTGATTTCTACCTCGGGTAATTCAGGCATAAGCTAAAGCGCGCACGCGCATCTGTTAATGTGATAAAAATAAAAGCGGATTCACCAGTTTTCATTGGGTTCAACAGTATGACTTGTTTTAAATGGACCATCGCAGGCCCGGTATTTTTTCTGGCCGCCAGCCTGACCACAGGCTGCGCCACTGTGCCCGCAGATCAAGGCGAGCCCGCACAACAGCAAATGTCTGACGAGCAAAAAGCCTACGAGGCCCGTGTTGCCGACATGGTCAAACAAGACCCATTGTTTGCGCTGCTCACCGCTGAAATTGCAAGCCAGCGCGGCGACACTTATTCTGCCACGCTGGCCTACACCGAGGCCGCCAAGCAACAGCGCAATCCCGAACTTGCAAAACGAGCCGTCGAAATCAGCCTGGCGGAAGGCCAATTGGACCTGGCTTTGAACGCGGCCCAAGTGTGGTCCGAATTGTCGCCCAGCGACAAACAAGCCAGCCGCTCCATCATGCTGCTGCAACTGGGCACCAACCGGGTCGATGAAGCCATGCCTGCGCTCAAGGCGTTTTTGGCCGACGTACAGGCCGCTGAAACTGCAAACCCGGGCTTGGGTGGTTCAAGCACCGAGAAAGTTGCGCTGGACATGCTGCAACGCATTCCCGACAAAAACAAAGCGTACCAAACCGGCATCGAGCTGTTTGGCAACAACGCCGATGACCTTGAAACACAAACCCTGCTGGCCCAACTCGCCAACAATTCCGAGTTATACCCACAGGCTGTAGGACACATGGAAAACGTGTTGCGCAAGTCACCACAAGAACGTTTTTATGTGTTGATGGCGCAGTTCATGGAAAAGCGCGACGGCAACCTGGATGCAGCCATGCAACTGGTGAACGAGCAAGCCCAACTGCACCCCAACTGGTTTGGTGCGCGCCTTTACCTCGCCCGCAACCACACCCAGCTTGGGCAGTGGGCACAGGCCAGGCAGCGCTTTGCTGAAATGATCGAGCTTCAACCCGACAATATTCCACTGTATTCAAGCCAAGGCTTTGTACTCACCCAGCTCAAAGACTACAAAGCAGCCGAGCAGCATTTCAGGATTTACCTGGACAAAACTGCACCAGCCGAGCGTCAAAATGAATCACTGATTCACGCCACGCTGTCCGACATGGCACTTGAACGAAAAGACTACGCTGCCGCCCTGAAATGGCTGGACACCACACCCAACGCAGCCGATAACCTCGATGTGCAGCTGAAAAAATCGGCCTTGTTCGAGAAACAAGGCAATGTGCGGTCAGCCAAACGGGTGCTGAATCAGTTCAAGCCCAAGAACGAGGATGAGTCTGTGCGCCTGGCACTGGCGAAATCGCAACTGGCAGAATCTCAAAAAGCCCCCGCTGAAGCCGCCACTGAACTTGAACTCGCGTTGCTCAATTTTCCGGATCAACCCGACCTGCTTTATGAACGTGCCATGGTGGCCGAGCGGCAAGACGACCTGCCAGTTGTTGAGCAATTCCTGAAGCGCCTTATTGCAGTTCGCCCTGAAAATCCGCATGGTTACAATGCCTTGGGCTACACCTGGGCCGAAAACAACATGCGACTGGAAGAAGCTTACGAGTTGATCAAGAAGGCAGTTGAACTGGCCCCCAACGACCCCTTCATTCTTGATTCACTGGGCTGGGTGCATTACCGCCTGGGCAAACTGGACAGCGCCGAGGCCACCTTGAAAAAAGCGTTCGATCTGCGTCAGGACGAAGAAATCGGCCTGCATTTACTTGAAGTGTTGCTTAAATCAGGCAAAAAAGAAGAAGCACGTCAACTGGGGAGCCGCTTGACCGTTCGCTACCCTGACAGCAAAGCATTGAGAAAACTGGTTCAACAGGTTGAGGAAATTTAAGTTCATGGCTTTATCAACACTGCGCCTGGCCTGCATTGGCTTGATCAGCGCAAGTCTTGCCGCCTGCAGCACTTTGGATCAAAACCCAAGCACCGAAGTGGATTGCAAGTCGATTCAGTCCAGTTGCCACTATGGGCGTTTTGGCCTCATCTGGAAGGTTGAACAAACCGACGGCAAAATTGAGGCCGATTCCATTTCTGGCACCTATGAATGGCGATCGGGCCGCACCGGACCCAGCCAAGCTCCCGAAATTGCTTACCTTGAGGTGAACTCCACCCTGGGCCCCTCACTGGGCAGCGCAAAGCGCTTGGGTAATTTTTACGAGGTTCGGGCTGCAGATGGACGCGTGTATTTGGCCAAAGACTGGCAAAGCCTGTTCGACTTGATGTTCCCCGTTGAACTGCCTGCCGAAGCCTTGGTGCAGTGGATGGAAAACCCGAACCCCAATGAATTGCCCACATTGCCTGCCAATTGGTCCTGGGAAAACCAGAACGGCCGATACCGCGTGGTGTTCATCGAGAACAATACCTCGGGCCGCATTGACCTGATTCCACAAGGCACCTTGGGCAAGTAAAGCGTGAACCTTCCCACACCCGCTAAACTTTCTGCGTTTTCGCCGGCAAAAATCAATCTGTTTTTGCACATTACTGGTCGCAAGGCCGATGGTTACCACCTGCTGCAAAGTGTTTTCTGCCCAATCACCTTGGGCGATCAGGTTTCAATTTCAGTGCAGGCCAACCCTGAAAATGAATTGGTGGTTCAGCGAAGTGGCGACCTTGTCCACATTCCTGAAGAAATCGACCTGACAGTTCGCGCCTGCAAGGCTTTTTATACCCACGCTAATCTTGGCATCGGCCACTCGGTGTTCATTCATGTCAGCAAACAGGTTCCGGAACAAGCGGGCCTGGGAGGTGGCAGCAGCAATGCAGCCACCGTGCTGCGTCTGCTGCAACAGCACCACCAACACCCGATAGAACCGGAACAACTGGCCTCAATTGGTCTGAAGCTTGGCGCTGATGTGCCCTTTTTTCTTCAAGAAAGCAGTGCCTTTGTGGAAGGCATCGGCGAGGTCATCACCCCGATTCAGGGCATTTCCGGGCATTTAATTGTCTACAAACCGCCACTTTCTTGCCCAACGCCCAAAATATTTAGCGATCCGCAATTGACACGCAACTCAAGTGACGTCAAAATAGCGGTCTTCGATTCGGCCCGCCGAATGAATAGTGAGTTGATGGCTTACCTTAAAGCCAACACACAGAATGCATTACAAGCTGTTGTGTCGCGCAACTTTCCAGACTGGGAATGCCAATTTGGTGTTTTTTCAAGCTGTGTTGCAAAGTTCAACCCGCAATTGATTCGCATGTCAGGTTCCGGCTCGGCCATGTTTGCTGTGTTTGCCAGCCCAAGCCAGCTCAGCAACGCAGTGGCAGCAGTCGCCGATGCACCTGAATTAAACGCTGGACAATGGTTTGCTTGCCAAATTAAATATGGCTGAGCCACCAAGTTGAATCGAGAAAAGTTTTAGGGGAGTCGCCAAGTTGGTTAAGGCACCGGATTTTGATTCCGGCATTCGAAGGTTCGAATCCTTCCTCCTCTGCCAATACCAAAGAGGGCCAGCCACAGGTTGGCCCTTTTTTTATTTCGCCAACGCACACGTCAAGCCCTGGGGTAAACAATGGCCAGCGACAGCAGTCTGATGATCTTCACCGGCAATGCAATTCCCGCATTGGCCGAGTCTGTTGCAAAACAGTTGAACATTCCACTGGGCAAAGCAACCGTGGGTCGCTTCTCCGACGGAGAAGTGATGGTCGAGATCAACGAGAACGTTCGTGGCAAAGACGTGTTCGTGCTGCAATCCACTTGCGCGCCCACCAACGACAACCTCATGGAAATGATGGTCATGATCGACGCGCTCAAGCGCGCATCAGCTGGCCGCATTACCGCAGCAATTCCCTACTTCGGCTATGCCCGTCAAGATCGCCGCGTGCGTTCTTCACGTGTGGCGATTACTGCCAAAGTGGTGGCCAACATGCTGCAGGTGGTTGGTGTAGACCGCGTGCTGACCATGGACTTGCATGCCGACCAAATTCAGGGTTTCTTCGACATTCCCGTGGACAATATTTACGCGTCGCCCGTTTTGCTTGGCGACGTATGGAAACAAAACCTCGACAACCTGATGGTTGTATCGCCCGACGTGGGTGGTGTGGTTCGCGCACGTGCTTTGGCCAAACGCCTGAATTGTGATTTGGCGATCATCGACAAGCGCCGTCCCCGCGCGAACGTGGCTGAAGTGATGAACATCATCGGTGATGTGAAAGACCGCACCTGTGTCATCATGGACGACATGGTCGACACCGCAAACACCCTGTGCAAGGCTGCAGCGGCCCTGAAAGCCAACGGTGCAAAGAAAGTGGTGGCTTACTGTACTCACCCCGTGTTGTCAGGCGGTGCCATTCAACGTGTCGAAGAATCTGACCTGGACGAACTGGTGGTTACCGACACCATTCCATTGTCAGACGAAGCAAGCAACAGCAAGACCATTCGTGTGTTGAGCGTAGACGAACTGCTGGCTGAAACCATTCGCCGCATCGTGCGCTCTGACTCAGTCAGCTCGCTGTTTATCGACTAAGAACAGTTTTCGGGCTTATTTGCGGACGCCCTTAAGTGCCGCATAACTTGGTTTCACTGGTCGCGGTGAAGTCAAATTTGGAGAATCAACATGAAAGTAGTTGCAACATCCCGCACAGAGCAGGGTTCCGGAGCGAGCCGCCGCCTGCGTCGTGCTGGCCAGGTACCTGGCATTGTTTATGGCGCAAATCAGGAAGCTCAGGCTGTGTCGATTGAACACAACCCCCTGTGGCACGCCCTGCAAAAAGAGAAATTCCACTCCAGCATTCTGGACCTGGAAATCGATGGCAAGTCACAGCAGGTTTTGCTGCGTGACTACCAGTCACACCCTTACAAGCCACAGTTGCTGCACATCGACTTCCAGCGCATTGATGGCAACCAGAAGATCCACATGAACGTGCCCTTGCACTTCTCTGGCCACCTGGAAAGCCCAGCAGTCAAGCTGTATGCCGGTCAGGTTACTTTCGTGGCCAACCAGATTGAAATCGAATGTCTGCCAAAAGACCTGCCAGAATTCATCGCCGTAGATTGCAGCGTGTTGGACGTTACCAAGCGCTCTATCCACGTGACTGAATTGCAGTTCCCGGAAGGCGTGAGCATTCCAAACCACGGTCAACAAGACCTGTCAGTGGTGACTGTAAAAATCAAGGCTGGCGCAGTGAAAGGCGGCGACGAGTAAATTCTCGAAGTCCAATTAGTACCGAAAAAGCCGCTGCACCGAAGTTCAGCGGCTTTTTTTATGGGCACAATGTGGGCTCATTGATCAATCGCACAACACACCTGAAGTGAACAACACACCCAATTTCGATGAATTGCCACTGGGCGATCAAATCAAACAAGTGATCGCGCAACTGCCCTCCACCACTGTGAGCCTGGGCGAAATTCTGGACCTGGTGGGCCGAGACGGCATGTTGCTGTTGGTGGCATTTCTCACGCTGGTGTTCATGGTGCCGGTTTCTATTCCGGGTGTCAGCACCATCTTCGGAGCAGCCATTCTGCTCATCGGAATCAGCCGGATTTTCGGGCGCACCTTGTGGTTGCCCAAACGCTTCAAAGAGCGTGCCCTGCCAGCTGACAAACTGCGAAATGCACTTGAGAAAGGTTTGGTCTGGATTCCGCGCCTTGAAAAAATCAGCAAACCCCATCGCATGGCCTGGCTAAGCACCGGGCGCGGCATGAATATCATCAACGACGGCGGCCTGATTCTGGGCGCTGTGTTGCTGATGGCCCCCTTCGGATTCATCCCGTTTTCCAACACCGTGCCTGGCATTGCCCTGCTGTTTCTGGCTGTAGGCCTAATTCAACGCGACGGCGCAGCGGTGCTCTTGGGGCATTTGGCCAATGCGGCCTCTATTGTGTACTTCGGCGTGCTGATTGGCGGCGGCGGCATGATGATTCAAAACATGCTGAAAAACTAGGCTTTCACGCTAGCCCACTGGTACTTCAGTTTTGTCCACCACCCGGCGCAACACAAAGCTGGTGTGCACGCCAGTTACCCCTTTGATGCGGGTAATTTTATTCAGCAGCAAATTCTGGTAGCCGTCCATGTCGGCCACTATCACCTTCAATTGGTAATCGGCCTGTTGCCCGGTAATCAGCAAACATTCCAGCACCTCGGGAATGGCGGCAATGGCGCCCTCAAAACTGGCAAAGCGTTCAGGGGTGTGTTGATCCATGGAAATATAAATCAAGGCCATCAAGCTGTAGCCCAGTTTTTTTGAATCGACCAATGCGCGGTAACCGGTGATCAGGCCCGCGTCCTCCAGCGCTTTCACGCGGCGCAAACACGGTGAAGGCGACAAGCCAATGGCATCGGCCAGGTCCTGGTTGCTCATTCGCCCATCACTCTGCAGCAGGGTCAAAATTCGCTTGTCATAGCGGTCAAGTTCTTGCATTTCGCTTTTAATGCTCAATTTACCAACTCATACGCAATTATCTGCCAATTAGTTCAAATAACCAAGCAATAAACGCAATCTTATTTCGCAGTAAAGCGCCTACACTGGTCTTCATCGATTCACCTTTCAGGCCAACGCAGCATGTTGAAGAACCCCGCCAACAAATATCGCCCCGCTTACAAAGTGGACCTGCCCGACAGAACATGGCCCAACAAGGCCATTGAGAATGCGCCAATCTGGTTAAGCACCGATTTGCGCGACGGCAACCAAGCGATTTTTGAACCCATGAGCGTGGCCACCAAACTGGATTTCTTCAAGGAATTGGTGCGCATTGGTTTCAAGGAAATTGAGGTGGGCTTTCCTGCCGCTTCGCAAATCGACTTCGACGTGGTTCGGCATTTGATCAACAACGATTTGATTCCGGAAGACGTTACCCCCATGGTCATGACCCAGGCTCGTGATGATCTCATCGAGCGAACAGTGGAATCGGTGATTGGTGCCAAAAGCGCCATCGTCCACATCTACAACTCCACTGCACCCGTGTGGAGAAATACGGTGTTCCGCATGACTGTGCCTGAAGTCATCGACATGGTAAAAAAACGCGTGAAAAAGGTGAAAGAACTCACTGACGCACACCCCGAAACACAATGGGTTTTACAGTACTCGCCCGAGTGCTTCAACATGACCGAACCGGATGTGGCCTTGCAGGCCTGCAACACCGCCATTGAAGCCTGGGAAGCCGGGCCGGGTAGAAAGATCATTATCAACCTGCCCACCACGGTGGAATGGAGCACACCCAATGTGTTCGCCGATCAAATTGAGTGGATGAACCGGCGTTTAAATCGACGTGAACATGTGGTGCTTTCCGTGCACCCCCACAACGACCGCGGCACGGGCGTGGCCACCGCCGAACTGGCGATGATGGCCGGCGCACAACGCGTGGAAGGTTGCCTGTTCGGCAACGGTGAGCGCTGTGGCAACGTAGATATTGTGACCCTGGCCTTGAACATGTACACCCAAGGCGTGCACCCCAACCTTGATTTTTCAGACATCAATGCCGTGGCCCGCGTGGTGGAAAGTTGTACGCAACTGCCCATTCACCCACGCCACCCGTATGTAGGCGATTTGGTATACACCGCGTTTTCAGGTTCGCACCAGGACGCCATTAAAAAAGGCTTCGACATTCAAAAGCCCGATGCCATTTGGGAAGTGCCCTACTTGCCGATTGACCCTGTAGATGTGGGTCGAACCTATGACAGCGTGATCCGCGTGAACAGCCAATCTGGCAAAGGTGGCATTGCCTACATTCTTGAACGCGAACATGGCGTGGTCATGCCACGGCGCATGCAGGTGGAATTTTCAAGTGTGGTGCAAAAGGTCAGCGACAGCACCGCAGCGGAAATGACTTCGCCCGCCCTGTGGGCCTTGTTCGAACAAACCTATTTGCAAAATGACGAAAGCCAGCCGCGCTATATCAGCCACAAAGTATTTGATGCTGAAGGTGGTCAGGGCATTGAAATGACGGTAGAACAGCACGGTGAAACAGTTCGCCTTGAAGGTGTGGGCAACGGCCCGCTGGACGCTGCCGTGCAAGCATTGGGGATACCCATGGACATTGTCGGGTTTGAAGAACGCAGCGTTGGCCAGGGCGCCAAATCCAAGGCCATGGCGATTATCGAGGTGAGTGTACCGAATGTGCCAGGCAGCAAATTTGGCGTGGGCTTTCACGACAACATCACCACCGCAAGCCTCATGGCGCTGGTGAGTGCATGGCGCAGGGTTGATCAAAGTTCTTCTGCCAAAGCCGCCACTACAATCCAATAATCGGTGAAAATACAGCCTTGTGACTCACACGGGCTGTATTTTCTTCATGTCCAGCAACACCCCCATCAAATTGATCGTCGGCTTGGGCAACCCAGGCCCACAATACGCGGACACCCGCCACAACGCGGGCGTGTGGTATCTGGAAGCGCTTGCACGCAAACACAATGTGTTTTTGCAAAGCGACAAACGTTTTTTTGGTGACCTGGCGCGCATCAAGTTTGCGGGTGAAGACGTGTGGCTGCTATTCCCCACCACGTTCATGAACCGGTCGGGGCAAGCGGTTGGGGCACTCGCCAAGTTCTTCAAGATCAAGCCCGAGGAAATTCTGGTCGCGCACGACGAACTTGATTTGTTGCCCGGTCAAATCAAAATGAAAAAAGGCGGCGGCTTTGCTGGGCACAATGGCCTGAAGGATATGCATGCCCACCTGGGCAGCGGTGACTTCTGGCGCGCACGCATTGGCATTGGGCACCCACGCAGCCTTAACTTGCAACAGGGCGTGGCCGACTTCGTATTGCACCGCCCAAGCAGCGAACAGCAGCAGGTGATCGACAAATCCATCGATGTGCTGCTGAAACACACCGAGCTGATTTTGAAGGGTCAAATTGGCCAGGCCACCACGCACATTCACACGGAGTGCGCATGAGAAGCAGCATACAAATCATTTTGGGCGACCGCGCCAAAGCGCACATTGCCAACAAAGGCTTGAAGCCTGAAGACATTTGCGCCATACCCGCCGCAGCAGGTGGACCCAAAGGATTGATTTTGCAGGGGCTTGACCAGTATTTGTTCAACGACTGGCTGGGCGCCGACCACCTTCAAACCCGCGCAGCCAAGGGTGTCAAACCCTTGCAGTTGATTGGTGCATCCATCGGTGCCTGGCGCATGGCTGCCGCAGCAAGCAGCAACCCTACCGCCACCTTGAAGCGCCTTGCCCAACAATATGTTGAGGCGCAAGACTACAGCAAGGGCGTTGACCGCCATGAAATAAGCCGTGTGTGCCAAGCCATGGTACAAGCCGTGGTGGCCGACGAAGCGCAACACATGGTGAAACCCACGGGCAAAGAACTGCTGGTGTGGGTCAACAAGGGGCTGACCCCTCTGCATTATGCGCATGCCCAACAACAACGTGCACGTGTACGGGGCTTTGCAAGCGCGGTAGTGGCCAACAGCGTGAACCGCAACAAATTGGCGACCTATTTTGAGCGCTGGGTGTTTCAAAGCCCGGGTGCCAATACTGAGTGGTTAAAGCAAACCTTCGACCGCATTCCCACCCGAATTGAAGACCTGGACGCGCTGAATATTCACGACGCCTTGCTGGCCAGTGGCAGCATTCCGTTTGTGCTGAACCCAGTGCATAAAATTGCGCATGCGCTGCGCGAAGATCACCCCGAGGTGAAATACCACGAAGGCCCATTCTGGGACGGCGGCCTGACCGACTACCACCTGGCCCTGCCCTACCACCGACTTGATGGCCTGGTGCTGTACCCCCACTTCGCGCCCACGGTTACACCGGGTTGGCTGGACAAGTTTTTAAAAGTGCGCAAAGCCAAACCCGAGTGGATGAGCAATGTGATTCTGGTGTGTCCTTCTCCGGAATTTGTGAAGCGCCTTCCTGCGAAGAAAATTCCCGACCGAAGCGATTTCAAGCGTTACAAATTTGATCACCGCATTCGCATACCGCTGTGGCAGGCCGCAATTCGCGAAAGCGAGCGCATGGCTGAAGACTTTTCAACATGGCTAGGCAACGTGAATCGCTAGGCGCGGTACAATTCACCCCATTCAATTAAGCACTTAGCGAATTCTCATGACTCTCAAATGCGGCATCGTTGGCCTTCCCAACGTCGGTAAATCCACCCTGTTCAACGCGCTCACCAAGGCTGGCATTGCTGCAGAAAATTACCCATTCTGCACCATTGAACCCAATGTGGGCATGGTCGAAGTACCCGATGCACGCCTGCAACAGCTGGCTGATGTTGTAAAGCCCGAGCGCATTTTGCCCGCCACCGTTGAATTTGTGGACATTGCTGGCCTGGTGGCTGGTGCTTCGAAAGGCGAAGGTTTGGGCAACCAGTTCCTGGCCCACATTCGCGAAACCGACGCCATTGTGAATGTGGTGCGTTGTTTCGAAGACGACAATGTCATTCACGTGAATGGCCGCGTTGATCCCCTTTCCGACATTGAAACTATTGAAACCGAATTGTGCTTGGCCGACATGGGTACGGTTGAAAAAGCAGTGCACCGTTATGCCAAACAGGCACGTGCCAACGACAAGGAAGCCGCCAAGTTGCTCGCAATTTTGCAGCGTTGTGAAGCCCAGCTGAACGAAGCCAAACCCGTACGTGCCTTAGGCCTGGACGAAGAAGAACTGTTTGCCATCAAAAGCTTCGGCTTGATCACCGCCAAACCCGCGATGTACGTGGCCAACGTGGCTGAAGACGGTTTCGAGAACAACCCGTTTCTTGAGCGTTTGCAAGAATACGCCGCCAAACAGAATGCGCCTGTGGTGGCTGTGTGTGCCGCCATTGAAGCCGAAATTGCCGATCTGGAAGACGCGGACAAAATGGAATTTCTGGCCGACATGGGCATGACCGAGCCCGGCCTGAACCGCGTGATTCGCGCAGGCTTCAAATTGCTGGGTTTGCAAACCTACTTCACCGCTGGCCCCAAGGAAGTGCGTGCATGGACCATCAAAATTGGCGACACTGCACCCAAAGCGGCTGGCGTGATTCACACCGATTTCGAACGTGGTTTTATTCGTGCCCAAACCATTGCGTTTGATGACTACATTCAGTTCAAGGGCGAAAACGGCGCCAAGGAAGCAGGCAAAATGCGCGCGGAAGGCAAGGAATACGTGGTGAAAGACGGTGACGTACTGAACTTCCTGTTCAATGTGTAAATAAGCGTGTAACTGAACCACCAAGCCAAGGCCCTTCGGGGCCTTGTTTTTTGCTTGTCGTCTTTTTGTGCTACGGTAATGCCAGTATTCACTCGCAGCACCCAGTCATGTCCAAAGCCCTGAAGTGGTCTATCTTCGCACTGATCCTGATTGCAATTGGTGTGGTGCTAAGCCACGGTGTAATAGTGCCCCGATTCCTCTGGGAGCCACGCCTTCAAACCATCCAGAACCAATATCCGGATCAAACCATTCAGGTCAAGCGAGTGGTGCTCGCCTTGTCGCTGAAACCGCAACTCATCATTTCAGAAATTGAAATCGATGCCCCCAATCGCCAAGAGAATGTCAAAATCGCACTGCTGCGATTTGGCATGGATGCCATTGAATCGGTCCAACAGGGGCGTCTGCAAATCAAGGCGATTACTGTCAAAGGCTTAGCGGTAAACGCCAGCAGACAGGCCGATTGTGGCAGTATCAGTTTGTCGTGCATACCTGTGTTGCCAGTGGCCTTGTTGGCTCGCGGCTGGGCGAGCACACAGGTGGCCAACCCCGGTTTTTTCACACCTGAACTTGCCTTGAATACACTGGAACTGGAGCAGGCGCAGTTCACGGTGAACAACCCCGAAGCCCAGCAAGAACTGAGTGGCAAACTTGAGCAGTTCAAGTTTAAAGTTGGCAACAGCACTCCAGACAATCAGTTCAACCTGGGTTGGCGCGTGGGTATCAAAACCCCACAAGAAAACAACGAGCTGTATATCGCCATGAATGCGCAAACCGAAGCGGGCCCCATGCGCGAAGTTTCGCTTAAACAATTGAAAGTCGACATTGATGGCCAATGGAACGGTTTTCCGTGGACAGGCAGTGCCGAGCAAGACCTTCTAGTGTTGCGCCTTGCGCAAACCAACAACGGCGAAGGCGCGCCTTTCATCAAACTCAACGGTGAAAACCTGCGCACCTATGTTCGGCGTGACGACTTACCCGAAACACACCAGGCTGCATTTTCTGCCCAACAATTTGAGGGCGGCTTGCCCGCGCAAAACTGGACACTGAGCAAAGCCGAATGGACCTACACCCATGAAGATGCCCAAGCCTGGACATTCAACATGAATTACGCCGCATCAGAAGGCTTGCTGGAGTTACAACCCGAGACCATACGTGGCAGCGAAGGCATTCCCGCTGAAGCACAGGTGCGTGAATTGAATTGCGACGCAGATGAAACTGCAATTCGGGAAGACAAGCCGTATTGGGCCTGGCAGGAAGGCTGGTTCCGGGTGCTGAATCAACACCCGCAAGAAAACTCAAGCCTGGTGCTGTGCCCGATATCGACCAATAAACCCTAGCCAGCGACCAAGGCCAAGTAGCGCAAGGCTTTAATTTTGACTGGTTTGGGTTTCTGCAATACCTCACGCTGAATATCGAACACCACTGACTTCATTAGATCAGTAGTGTTCAACTCACTTTCATCTTCAAGACGCCGAAGTTCAGCCTTCAACTTATCTGGCACTTTCATCGAAAGTCGCCTACTAGGAATCTTCACCGTGTTGACCGCGTAACTCACCAATGAAAGCTTGTGGGCTGACAACAACCTTTGAATTCCCTTGGGGTCTTGCGCCAAATCATGAATGTAATAACACAACAGGTCTTTACGAAAGTCTGGCGTTGAATCAGGCTCAACAGTGAATGCCGCCAAATCAAGCATATCGAGATAAATCGCCGGCAATCGAACTTCAATCGATCTCAGCGCTTTTCTTCGCGACTCTGAAATGCTGGGTGTTGATTGGGCTGGGATAGACACAACTTGATCGCATTCGTCACACACACCCACCAAAATATCGTGTGCGAATCCTTTCTTGTCGCTGAACGGAACGTCTCTTCGCTTGAAGGTCAGCGAGACCATTTTTTTACAATGGTCGCAAATAGCTCGACCTTGATCTCCATCAATGAAAAGTTTCATAAGTGTTCCTGAATTTATTTGTGCACGCTAATAAACCAAGCATCAGGATCCAAGAAATAAAACTTGATGTACCAGCTTTTAACTTTAATTACATGCACAGTTATCTCTTTGACCACGTGGTGTGGCGATTCCGTATGCATACTTCCATCGCTACTGGCAATCAGCACCGCGACCTCTGTCGCCGAAATTTTACCCATGGCGAGCAAATTTTTAACATCAATATCGCCACGTGACTCATGCTGGTAATTTCCGTTCCGTAGCGCATGCAAGATTTCTTTTCTTGCTGATTTATAACCCACAGGCATGCTTAATGTACGACATATTTCGTACAAAGTCCAATTCAATAAAGGGTGAATTATAGAAAAAAGAAACTACGCTGCAGGAACTTTGTATAGAAAAACTGAATGCGGGGTTGCTTCTGGTGTGAACCGTTCAACAACCCTCGGTGGGCGCCGGCTTGGACAATGCGGCAGTATCACCAGTGGCCGAAGCTGCGGGCAAATAAGGGGTTTTGTCGGGGTGTAGTTTGAAAAACTTGCCCAGCAATTGCTGCTGGGTGTCGGGATGGGCCGGGTCTTTGGGAATGCATTCAACCGGGCACACCACCACGCATTGCGGCTCGTCGAAATGCCCCACGCACTCGGTGCATTTACCGTGGTCTATTTCATAAATTTCTTCACCCATGCTGATCGCGCCGTTCGGGCACTCGGGCTCGCACACGTCGCAGTTAATGCATTCATCGGTGATGATTAAAGCCATACGTTCACTTTACTTGTTGATCACCTGCGGCGGGGTCAAGCCCAGCTTCTGGTTCAACCAATGTTCAACCGAGGGAAACACAAACTTGCTGACGTCGCCGCCCAGTGAGGCAATTTCACGCACAATGGTGCCGGAAATGAACTGGTACTGATCCGAAGGCGTCAGGAACATGGTTTCCACATCGGGCAGCAAATAGCGATTCATGCCCGCCATTTGAAACTCGTACTCAAAATCGCTCACAGCACGCAAACCGCGAATAATCACATTGGCGTTGTTCTCGCGCACAAAGTCTTTCAGCAAACCACGAAAACCTTTCACTTCAACATTGGGGTAGTGGCTCAGCACTTCGCGCGCAATTTGCACGCGCTCGTCCATGGAAAAGAAAGGTTTCTTGTTGGGGCTGTCGGCCACGCCCACAACCAACTTGTCGAAAATCTTCGCGCCTCGGCGCACCAAATCTTCATGACCACGGGTTAGCGGGTCGAATGTTCCGGGATATACAGCAATGCGCATCGCTGATCTCCATATCAAAGGGTTTTATTCGCGTGATACTGCTCTATCCCCGCTTTGTATCACACAGCAGGCAGGGCAAACAAATGGGCATGCACTTGGCCTGCTTTTAAATGCCGCAAAGCATCAATTTCTTGAACATTCAACGCCTTGCACAGTGCGGCTTCATCGGCCAGCATGTTTTCATGCCATTCAGCGTACACCAAGCCGCTGGGTTTCAATACTGCCTTGATCAAGGGCAAGGTGGCCTGCATCAAATCGCTTCGAAAGGGCGGGTCGAGCGCCACCAGGTCGAATTGCTTGCCCGCGCTGGCCAAACGTTTCAAGCAAGCAAGCACATCATTGGCTTCAATTTGAATGGAGGGCGGCTTGCCCCCCTCGGCCGCAGGCCATTTCGACAGCAGGTAGGATTTGTTCTCCTGCAACTGGGCAACCACCTGGCGGTTCTGCTCCACAAGCACCACATTGCTTGCCCCGCGCGAGGCCGCCTCAAATCCCAAGGCACCTGTGCCTGCGTACAAGTCGAGCACTTGCATGCCCGTGCAGTCTTGCCCAAGCCAGTTGAACACGGTTTCACGAACCCGGTCGGGTGTGGGCCGCAGCCCCTCCACTGGCGCTATGGGCAGCAAGTGCCTGCGCCACGCGCCGCCAATGATCCGGAGCTTATTGGCTTGCTTATTCAACTTGCTTACTCAACCTTTCCGCCCACCACCACGGTCACCAATTTGTCCGCTTTCACATGCTTGGCAAATGCCTCGCGCGCGCTTTGAACAGTGACCTTCTCAATCTCGGCAGTCCAGTTGTCCAGGTAATCCAAAGGCATGTTGTGCAAGCCCATCATTGAAATATTGCCCAGCAACTTGCCATTGCTGTCGATCCGCAAGGGGAAGCCACCCACCAGATTTTGTTTGGCGGCATTCAGTTCTGCCTGTGTTGGGCCCTTCTCGATAAAATCAAGAATGGTTTTTCGCATAATTTGCACGGCTTGGGCAGTGGACTCTTTTTTGGTTTGCACGCCCGCCTGGAATGGGCCTGCATCGCCCGCTGGCATGAAGTAAGAATAGGCGCTGTAGGCCAAGCCACGCTTCTCGCGAATTTCATCCATCAGGCGCGACACAAAACCACCGCCACCCAGAATGTGATTGGCCACCAGCAAATCGAAGTAATCGGGTGCGCCACGGCGCATGGCGGGCAGCCCCATCAAAATGTGGCTTTGCGCAGCGGGGTGATCAATTTGAATGGTTTGGCCTTTCATGGCCGCCTGCAGTTCTTGGTAGTCGGTGCCGCCCAAGGGGTTACCTTGTAGCTCACCCTTGGGCAAGCCTGCGGTCAACTCATTGGCAAGTTGCTCCGCTTGTGCGCGGGTAATATTGCCTACCAGTGAAACCACCGCCTTGTTGCCCAGGTAACGGGTTTTGTAAAACTGCTCCACATCGGCCAGGGTAATGGCTTTCAGGCTGGCTTCTGTGGTGTGTGTGCCGTAAGGGTGATTGGGGTAAAGCGCTGTAGCAAATGCACGGTCCGCCAAGGTGTCGGGCTTGGTCAAAGCCTCTTTCAGGCCAGCCACACTGCGCGCTGTTTCACGCGCCAAAATTTCTGCATTAAACACTGGCTTTTGCAGCACGGTTTTCATCAGGGAAATGGCTTTTGAAAACTCGGGCTCGGAGGTCAAGGTACGCAATTGCACCCCTGCGGAATCGCTACTGGCACCGCCGGAAAACTGCGCGCCGGTGTCAGCAAAGCCATCGGCAATGTCGTTCTCGGAAAGGCCTTCTGCACCGCGACCAATCATGTCACCGGTTGCACTGGCCAGGCCCTCTTTGCCCTTGGGGTCTGCGCGGCTGCCCGCGGGAAAGTCCACGCGCACATCCAGCATGGGCAACGCTTCAGCGCGCATAAACATCACTTTCGCACCGCTGGCTGCGGTCCAGCTTTCAATCGGCAAGGCGGCGTTTGCAGGCGCTGAAAACACGGCGGCTGCGGTGGCACCAGCGGCAAACAGGCCGCGAATAAATACTTTGTTTTTGCTACTCAACATATTCTGTTTCCTGCTTAGTGGCCTATTAATGACTCATTAGTGGCTGAGGCCCTTGGGCGGCGCATCTTTCTTGTTGGGGTCAATCGGCAGCGGGAACAAGGTACCCACGGTCAACTGGTCTTGGTCAAAAAATTTCTGCGCGGCGTATTGCACTTCCTGAGCGGTCACGGTTTTAATTTGTTCAATCATTCGATCAATGTCACCGACCTCAAAACCAATGGTCAGGTTCTGGCCAATTTCAACTGCCTGCCCGTACACGGAATCCCGCTTGTACACCTGGCTGGCAATCAACTGGGCTTTCACGCGGGCCAGTTCAGCGTCGCTCACGCCCTCATCGGCCACCTTTTTGACCTGAGCCAGCAAGGCCTTTTCCAGCGCCTCCACGGTTTGGCCGGGGGCGGGCGCACCATCGAGGTAAAACAGCGAGGGGCCACGGCCTGTCATGTCATAACTGGCACCGGCCTGCAAAGCCACTTTCTGATTTTGTACCAACTCACGATTCAAACGCGCACCGGAATAACCATCCAAGACCGCACTGAGCACAGCCAGTGAATAGGCATCGCGATCTTTCAGAACATTTTCCAGCTTCGGTACCTTGAAACCCATAATCAGGTAAGGGTTCTCCGCCGGTGCTTTTACCTGTACACGGCGTATGCCCTCTTGTTTGGGCTCTTCTTGCGGTTTGCGTTCTTCAAGCTTCTTGGGTTTTACCTTGCCGTAGGTTTTCTCAGCCATGGCTTTTACTTGCGCGGGCTGCACATCGCCCACCACCACCAGCACTGCATTTTGCGGCGTGTACCAAGTGTCGTACCACTTGCGCGCGTCCTTGTAGGTCATGGCTTCCAGGTCGCTCATCCAGCCAATCACTGGCGTGCGCGTGGGGTTGGCTTGAAAAGCCGTGGCCATGAACGCTTCATAAAGCTTACCGGTGGCCTGGTCATCGGTGCGGTAACGGCGCTCCTCCATCACCACCTTGATCTCTTTTTCAAACTCGCTTTCGCTGAGAATAAGATTGGCCATGCGGTCGGCTTCAAGTGCCATCACTTTGCCAAGGTCTTTGGCCTGAAGCTGCTGAAAATAAGCCGTGTAATCGCGGCTGGTGAACGCATTGTCGCGCCCACCCAGCGCAGCCACAGTTTCGGAAAACTCACCCACCTTCAGGTTTTTTGTTTCCTTGAACATCATGTGCTCAAGCACGTGGGCCACACCGGTGGTGCCGTTGTACTCATCCATCGAGCCGGCCTTGTACCACACCATGTGCGCCACGGTGGGTGAACGGTGATCTTCCTTCACCACCACACGCAAGCCATTGTTCAGTTTGTACTCAGTCACATCGCCGTCGGCCGCAGAGGCAGCGTTAACCATCAGCAATTGCGTACTTGCAATCAGCAAAGCGCCTGCAGCCAGTGCTGCCCAACGCCGATTCAGTTGAAAACCTGTTTTTATCATTCAAGACACCTTTTACAGCAAACGTCCGTTTTAAGCTCAATGGTAGAATAAGTCATTCAACATCTCGCTGTGTGACAGTCGTTCGCACCGCTTAGTTTCCTCAATTGGAGTTTTACATGCAGATTCCTGGGCAGAGACAGGACTGGCTTGGTCGTTTGAAATCGGGTTTGACCAAAACCCGTTCCGGCCTTACCTCCATGTTCACCGGCGAAAAGGTCGACGAAGCCTTTTTCGAAGAAATGGAAGAACGCCTGCTGCTGGCCGATTGCGGCTTGCCCGCCACTGAACTGCTCATGCAGAAAGTGCGCGACACGGTGTACCAGAAAGGCCTGACCCGGCCTGAAGACGTACGCTTGGTGCTGCGCGATGCGGTATTCGACCTGCTGCGCCCCCTGGAAACCAGCATGGGCGTGGACCGTGCCCGCCCCTTGATCATGATGGTGGTGGGTGTCAACGGTGCTGGCAAAACCACCAGCATCGGCAAACTGGCCAACCACTATGCTGAAATCGGTTACTCCGTTCTGTTGGCAGCTGGCGACACCTTTCGTGCCGCAGCCCGCGAACAACTGGATGTGTGGGCCCAACGCAGCAATGTAGACGTCATTTCCGCAGAGGGCAGCGATCCCGGCGCAGTGGCCTTCGATTCAGTACAGGCGGGTATTTCGCGCAACAAACACATTGTGATTTGCGACACCGCTGGCCGCCTGCCCACGCAGCTTCACCTCATGGAAGAGCTGAAAAAAATCAAGAAAGTACTGGGCAAAGCCAAGATGGATGCACCGCATGAAATTGTGCTGGTCGTGGATGCCACCAACGGCCAGAACGCCCTGCAGCAAATCAAGGCCTTCAACGATGCACTTACACTGACCGCCCTGGTGGTCACCAAGCTGGACGGCACTGCCAAAGGCGGCATTTTGGCAGCCATGAGCATGAGCACCCGCGTACCCGTGGCCTTTATCGGTGTGGGTGAAAAAATGGGCGACCTGCGCCCTTTCAGCCCCCGTGAATTTGCCAATGCGCTGGTGGGTATTGATACTGATGGAAACCAAACCGCATGATCCAATTCAAAAACGTCACCTTGAAGTACGGCACCCACGCCGCCTTGAAGGGCGTGAATTTTCAGTTGCCCAAGGGTTCCTTCACCCTTCTCGAAGGCCATTCTGGCGCGGGTAAAAGTTCAATACTTCGCTTGCTGGCTACGTTTGAGCAACCCAGCAGTGGCGACATTCTGGTGGGCAAAAGCTCGATCGCACGCCTGAATCGCCGCGAACGCGCACACTACCGCCGCAACGTGGGCTACACCGGCATGGATGTTGAACTGCTGCACAACCGCAGTTGCTTCGACAACGTGGCCTTGCCCCTGCGCGTAGTGGGCCTTTCTGAAGCCGACATTCAAAGCCGCGTGAAAGCCGCGCTGGCCCGCGTGGGCTTAAGCCACACCGACCGCATGCTACCCAGTGAACTGTCGGGTGGGCAACAATTGCGTTTGCAAATTGCACGCGCCGTGGTGAACCGCCCTGCCCTTGTATTGGCCGATGAACCCACGGCTCAGCTGGACGATGAATCGGCCGCGCGCGTGGTGGGCTTGCTGGAAGAATTCAACCGCGCGGGTGTCACCATTATTGTGGCCACCCACGAGGCACACCGCTTTAACCGTGTAACGCATCGCCTGAAACTGGGCGAAGGCGCGGTGCTGCCCGCACCAGCCGATTTGTCGCACAACGGTGGCCGCGAGGCAGGCGTTCAAACTTTTTCCAAAGACTTTCTGAACAAGGCCTACGGGGCTTGATCCACTTTTAAGAGACAACACATGCGTTGGTTACGTTTGCAGTGGTTTTCCATTTCTGCCGGTTTAAAACTGTGGCTTGATGAACCACTTGGCCACCTGTTCAATGCGCTGGTACTGGCGATTGCACTGGCCATGCCCTGGACCATCGCGCAAGGCTTAAGCGCCATTGTGCCCAGCATGGACCGTTGGGTGGGCGACCCCGAAATCAGCCTGTACTTCAAACCGGATGCCACACTGGATTCGGTGAAAAGTGCGGCTGCACAATTGAAACGTGATTTCGATTTGGACAGCGTGACCATTGTGACGCCGGAACAGGCCATGGAACGCCTGCGCACGCAAAGCCAAACGCCCGATTTGGCCGAAGCCTTGCCAGAAAACCCGCTGCCCTACACTGTGGTGGTGGTACTGGAAGTGGATGCCACCACTGACACGCAAGCCATCGAAACCAAGATTGGCCAGTGGCAAAATTTCACGGGTGTAGAACATGTACAGTACGACGCGCAGTGGGTTCGCCGCCTTCAATCGGTACTGAACGGCACACAAATTATTGCCATGGCTTTGGCGGTGTTGATTGCAGGCATGGTGCTGGTGGTGACTTTCAACACCGTGCGCTTGCAGCTGATTCGCAACCAGGCTGAAGTGCATGTGTTGAAGTCGCTGGGAGCCACCGACACGGAAGTGGGCCGCCCCACACTGTGGTGGTCAGTCAGCCTGGCGCTGGTGGCTTTTGGTTTGGCCTATGCGGTGGTCAGTGGCGCCATGGGCTTGGCCGATGACGCAGCGGGTACCTTTATTCGTGAATTCGATCGCGACTTCCGCTTCGAGCAACCCAGCGGCATTACCGCGCTGGGGTTGGTTCTGGTGTGGGTGGTATTGGTCATGGTTGGCGCTTGGGCTTCCGTGAAAAGTACCGTGCTGCGAATTCATTGATCAATAATTGAGCACAAAATTGCGCACGCCTTTCGTCCACTCTGGTGGGTTTACCCGAAAGGTATTCATTAACTTTGTATTGTCCAACACCGAGTAAGCCGGGCGCTGTGCAGCGAAATTCATGCTGGAAGTTGATGCACGTTCAATGTTGGGCATGCGTTGAACAATGCCTTGTTTGTGCGCGTTTTCAATGGCCAAACAAGCATAGTCAAACCAGGTGGTAACACCTGCAGCACTGGCGTGAAAAATTTCACCGCTGGGAATTTCAGAAGGAAAATCGGGCAGAAAAGTAGGTGCCAGTTTGCCCATGGTTTTGTAGCGGTGCATGGCCACAACACCGGCCACGGTCAACCCCAATTCAGCCAACCAGTTTGCGGGTGTTGGCGCACCTGTTTGGTCGTCAACCACCTTCAGTGTGTCTCGCTCTTGCGCCAGCTTGATCATGGTTCGGCAAAAGTTATTGCCACGCTGGCCGTACACCCAACCCGTGCGAAATACCACCCAATTCCCGCCCACTTCTTTCAGGTATTTCTCGCCTTCCAGTTTCGATTTTCCATACGCGCTGAGTGGGTTGGTGGCATCGGTTTCGGTGTAGGGTTGACTGGCTTTGCCATCGAACACATAGTCGGTGCTGTAATGCACCAGGGCCACTCCCTGCTTCTTGCATTGCTCGGCCAAAATGCCCACCGCTTTTGCGTTGATGGTGTGTGCAAGTTCAGTTTCGGTTTCTGCTTTTTCTACGTTGGTGTAGGCAGCTGCGTTGATCACTACGTCGGGGCGTATATCTTTCAGCGCATTGATCAGGGTGTCGGGCTTGGACAGGTCGGCTTTGTCGCGACCGTAGCTGATGCAGGCGTCCATCGTTTCCATCAAAGCAGGCTTGGCATGTTGTCCGATGGTGTGACCAAGCTGGCCTTGTGCGCCAAGCACGAGTACGCGAATTCCCAAAGCGAAGTTCTCCTGAAAACTGTTGCGATAGTTTAACCGTATTGATTGCAGGTTTGCTTGGCCCACCCGGCGCGAATTTCAATCTCTCGCCAGAAAACCTGTATTTCCCTTTTTGAGATTCACCCTGACTCACCTCGCTCGGCAAAAAAGCGAGCCGAGTCTCGGTGCCGGCCTTAGGCCGATCGTGGCGGGTGAATTCAAACGGGCAGGTTTTC
>NZ_DFOZ01000044.1:0-13100 GCF_002377005.1 Limnobacter sp. UBA3528
TCAAATTTGGGTGCAAATCAACATGCTAAGTGGGCAGGGCGTGCAGATGCAAAGCAGAATCGTGTTTACAACCATATGAGCGAATGGGAAATGGTCGCCAAGGCAGAAGCTCTGGATACTTCCCTGACGCTTTTTGGCCCAAAGGGTGAAGTTAGCCAGCACGTTCCAGTGTCTACTCAGGAAATCAATCTGATGGAGCGCGGTGCGGTACATGTCAGTACGTATGGCGTATGTAGTCACGATTTCATCATGTCACCGTGCGAAAAGTTTCGCGACTGCCTCAATTGTGACGAGCATGTGTGTGTCAAAGGGTTGGGAAAAGACGATGCCGAAAGATTAGAGCGCATAAAAATACGCCTGACTCAGGTGGAGAAGGACTATGCCGAGGCAGAGGCGGCCGTCAACAATGGGTTTGCCGGAGCGGACAGATGGTATGAATACCATCAGAAGACAGTTGAACGCCTTAGGCAACTAGTCGAGATTCTGGAAAGTCCGCAGATTCCCGATGGGGCGCAGATAAAGTTGCGAGATGGTAAGGACTTCAGTCACCTTCGTAGGGTAATTAGAGTCAAGGCTGTGGAGGCTTTGGAGCTAAAGACTCCCGATGCTTCGCTCCTTGCCGATATGTCACGATTGCTGGAAGGTGACCGTGGCTAAGCACCTGAATCAGGTCGATATCGCAGCGATTGTAGACATCATTCGCGGTTGGCCAACCGAAAAGATATCCTGGGACGGGATCGTTGAAGCCTCTGCGAAAGTCATCGGAAAGGCACCAACTCGACAGACTCTCAATGCACACGGGGCTATCAAGGGCGCCTATACCGCCAAAAAAAGAGGTCTGAAAGTAAATGGGCCAAAGACGGCTATGCCCAGCAGTCTCGCCGTAGCAGCTCAGCGCATAGCAAGGCTTCAGACCGAAAATGAAGAATTGAGAATGAGGAACGACGCGCTGTTGGAGCAGTTCGTCAAATGGCAGTACAACGCCTATAAGCATGGCCTTAATGAACGCCAGCTCAATGCAGAACTCCCTCGAATAGACAGGGAAAGAACCGTGGATGTCAAATAAAGAGCAAGCTGTCCGGCCAACAAATCGCCAAAGACAACCTTGCCAAGTTCCAGTCATGGGTTTCCGAGCGAAAAGCTTCAAGCTCAACGGGGTGAACCCGTTGGCCTACCTGACCTTAGTGCTCGAGAATATGCGGAACAAGGCGGTCGAACTGCCTATACCTTACCAGTTCGGAAGGCTTGGTCAAGAAGGACGGATACGTCCATTTCAGTGTGGTCGCCAATGCGAGTGTCTGGTAGACTCATGACGACTTAAAACGACTTTGATGCCCCTGTGAGCGCCAATGCCATGAACTCCGAACCGTGGGTCACTGCCATCGATGTTGCCCGGCATTTGGGTGTGGTGAAAGACACCGTTTACCGCTGGCGCGAGCGCAAGGGCCTGCCCGCGCACAAGATCGGGCGGCTGTGGAAATTCCAGCTGTCCGAGGTCGATGAATGGGTTCGAGCTGGCGGTGCAGATGAGGGTTCAGGTCAACCTACACAGAAAGAACAATAAGGGGGCAGGTCAGATGGTTTTCAGCGAAGACTCACGGGTCAAGATTCCGTGCATCCTGCACCTGGTGCGGCTGGGCTACCGCTATCTCTCCCTTAAAGATGCCGTTTGGGACCTCGACACCAACATCTTCCCGGTGCTTTTCAACGAAGCCATCGCCCGCATTAATCCTGATTTGAGTGCGGATGACCTCACCCGGTTGCTGGCCGATGTGAAACTGCTGCTAGATAATGAAGACCTCGGCAAAGCGTTTTACGACCGGCTCACCGAGCGCTCGGGTACCCGCCTGATCGACTTCGAAAACTGCGACAACAACAGCTTCCACGTCGTTACGGAACTGACCTGCAAAAACGGCGACGACGAGTTCCGCCCCGACATCACCCTGCTCATCAACGGCATGCCGCTGGCTTTCATCGAGGTCAAGAAGCCCAACAACCGCGAAGGTGTGCTGGCCGAGCGCAGCCGCATCATCACGCGCAGTCGCAACCCCAAATTCCGGCGCTTCATTAATATCACGCAGTTGATGGTTTTCTCCAACAACATGGAGTACGAAGATGGTTCGCCGCAGCCCATCGAGGGCGCGTTTTACGCCAGTCCATCCTACGACGCGCCGGTCTTCAACTACTTCCGCGAAGAAGAGACGCTGGACCTCACCCAGCTTCTGGCCGCTGAAGACGACACACTCGAAAACGACGTGTTGCGTGACAACAATCTCAACGTCATCAAGCACAGTCCGGAGTTTTTAACCAACAAGTCGCCGGATACACCCACCAACCGCATTTGCACGTCTCTGTTTAGTCGGGATCGTTTGGCTTTTTTGCTGCGCTTTGCGCTGGCCTACGTCAATGAAAGCGATGGTCTACAAAAGCACGTCATGCGCTACCCCCAGCTTTTCGCCACCAAGGCCATCGAGAAAAAGTTGAATGCCGGGGTCAAGAAAGGCATCATCTGGCACACGCAGGGCAGTGGCAAAACCGCGCTGGCATATTACAACACCCGCTTCCTCACCGATTACTTCCAGCGCAAAGGCGTCATCCCCAAGTTTTACTTCATCGTGGATCGGCTGGATCTGGCCACGCAGGCGCAGCGGGAGTTTGCCGGTCGTGGGCTGGTGGTGCACACCATCGACAGCCGCGACGCCTTCGCCCGCGACATTAAAACCACGCAGGTGCTGCACAACCACAGCGGCAAGCCTGAAATTACCGTGGTCAATATCCAGAAGTTTCAGGACGACCCGGACGTGGTGCGCGCCGAGGATTACGACTTCAACATCCAGCGTGTTTACTTTCTGGACGAGGTTCACCGCAGCTACAGCCCGCAAGGCAGTTTTCTTGCCAATCTCAGCCAGTCCGACCGCAACGCCATCAAGATCGGCCTCACCGGCACGCCGCTCTTGGGCGATGATTACAACTCGCGCGTCCTGTTTGGCGACTACCTCCACAAGTATTACTACAACGCCTCCATTGCCGATGGCTACACCCTGCGCCTGATCCGCGAAGAAATCGCCACTAACTACAAGCTCTCGCTGCAAGAGGCTCTCGCCGCCGTCAAACTGCAGCAGGGCGATATCGACCGCAAGCTCATCTACTCGCACCCGAAATTCGTCGAACCTATGCTCGACTACATCGTGCGCGACTTCGAGAAAAGCCGCAGCGCCTTGGGTGAGGCCAGCATTGGTGGCATGGTGATCTGTGATAGTGCCGAACAGGCCCGGCAGATGTTCGAGATTTTCAGCACCGTGTACGCCGCCCAGCCCACACCGGCATATAACCTGCAAGACTCCGCGCCAGCCTTGATCGCCGCCGAGCAGCCCGATAGCTACGCCGCGCGCACGCAGCTGGAAAACCGCGCCAAAACCGCCGCGCTCATCCTGCACGATGTGGGCAGCAAGGACGAACGCAAAGATTGGGTGGAAGATTTCAAGGCTGGCAAGATCGACCTGCTGTTTGTCTACAACATGCTGCTTACCGGTTTCGACGCAAAGCGCCTGAAAAAGCTCTACCTCGGCCGCATCATCAAGGCGCACAACCTGCTGCAGGCGCTCACCCGCGTCAACCGCACCTACAAGGATTTTCGCTACGGTTATGTGGTCGACTTTGCCGACATCCGTAAAGAGTTCGATAAAACCAACAAAGATTATTTTGACGAGTTGCAATCCGAGCTGGGCGACGAGATAGAGCATTACTCCAACCTGTTTAAATCCTCCGAAGAGATCACCCAGGAAATCGAAGCCATCAAGGACATCCTGTTCAGCTTCAGCATCGAAAACGCCGAAGAGTTTTCCAAGCAGCTAAGCCAGATTCAAGACCGTGCCACGGTGCTGGCGCTCAAAAAGGCACTGGGCGACGCCCGCAACCTCTACAACCTGATCCGCCTGCAAGGCGACTATGCGCAGTTGCAGCAGCTGGATTTCCACAAGCTGGGCCAGCTCTATCGCGAAACCTGCAACCACCTCGACCTGCTCATCCTCAAAGAATCCATCGAATCGGCCACCGACACCAGTCAACTGCTCAATGTCGCACTGGAAGAGGTGATCTTCAAATTCGCCAAAATCCGCGAAGAAGAAATCGTGCTGGCCGACAAGCTGAAGAGCACCCTGCGCCAAACGCGCGAAGCCTTGGCTGACAACTTTGATCAGGGCGACCCCAAATTCATCACCTTGCGCGAAGAACTGGAACGCCTTTTCAAGAAAAAGAAACTGAGCGAAGTCAGTCAGGAAGAGATGACGGCCAATATCGGCGCGCTCAACGCCATTCACGACAAGGTTAAAGAGCTAAACCGCCAGAACAACCAGCTGCGCGCCAAATACCGGGGCGATGCCAAATACATGCGCATTCACAAGCGCCTGCAAGAAAAAGGTGATGTCGCACAGACCGAACGCAAACTGTTCGAAGCACTGGTTGGCGTGAAAGCGCAGGCCGACGAACAAGTGCTGCAAAACACCCAGCTGCTGAACAACGAAAGCTACTTCGAACGCATGATGCAGCCCATCGTGATTGGCGAGTTCTACACCCGCCAGCACATCAAACTCACCCCCGACGCCACCCGCGGCATCAACCAGCTGGTGGTGGCCGAATACATGAATGAATTTAGCGCCGGTGCCCGCGTGGGCGCTGTGCGTAGCACCGGAGCACAGCCTTGGTAACCCAGCAATTTGAACAACGCACCCGTGAACTGATCAACAGTCTAAAAGCCATTTGCGCAGCATATGGACTGGGCAACGATGGCAACGAATTCAAGATCATCACTCAGGTCTTTCTCTACAAGTTCCTCAACGACAAGTTCGCTTTCGAGGCCAAGAAAATCCACCCCGAACTCGCCAAGGCCGAGAGCTGGGAAGCCACCATCGCAGCCATGAGCACCGATGATCTGGATATGCTACAAATGCAGATGGGGCCAGATACCGCCCGCCTGAAGCCCGAGCATTTCATCGCCCACTTGTTTGGCCGCCAGAACGCGCCGGAATTTGCCAAGCTGTTCGATGACACCCTGCGCGAGATCGCCATCACCAACAACGACATCTTCGCTGTCAAAACCGATGGCGGCGCCAAGATCACCCTGTTTGACCGCGTCAGCGAATTCATCACTGACTTGTCCAAGCGCGACGCCTTCTGTCGCGCCATCATAAACAAGCTGGGCGACTTCAGCTTCGAGCGCATCTTCAACGAGAAGTACGATTTCTACGCCGCGCTCTTTGAATATCTGATCAAGGATTACAACAAGGACAGCGGCGGCAAATACGCCGAGTACTACACCCCCCACGCCGTGGCCAAGATCATGGCCGCCATTCTGGTGCCCGAAGATGTGCGCGGCAAAGTCAATAACGTCAGCTGCTACGACCCCTCGGCCGGTTCCGGCACGTTGCTGATGAATATCGCCCACGCCATCGGCGAGCAGCGCTGCAGCATCTACTCTCAAGACATCTCGCAAAAATCATCCAGCCTGTTGCGCCTGAACCTGATCCTGAACAATCTGGTGCACTCCATTCCCAATATCATTCAGGGCAATACCATGCTCCAACCCTATCACCGGGATGGCAAAGCACTTAAGAAGTTCGACTACATCGTCAGCAATCCACCGTTCAAGATGGATTTCTCTGATTTCAGAAATGACCTAGATACCAAGGAATACAAAGAGCGCTTCTTTGCCGGAGTGCCCAAAATTCCGGCCAAAGAAAAAGACAAGATGGCGATTTATCTACTCTTTTTGCAGCATATTATTCATTCGCTCAAATCGGGGGGTAAAGCAGCAGTAGTGGTGCCCACTGGCTTTATTACCGCGCAAAGCGGAATCGACAAAGGCATCCGCAAGCATCTGGTGGACAACAAAATGCTCGCTGGCGTGGTCTCCATGCCCAGCAACATCTTCGCCACCACTGGCACCAATGTGTCGATTGTGTTTATCGACACTAGCAACAAGGCCGACGTGGTACTGATCGACGCCTCCAATCTTGGCATCAAGGTCAAAGACGGCAAAAACCAGAAAACCCTGCTCTCCGAAGCTGAAGAAGACCGCATCATCGCCACCTTCAACGACAAACAAACGGTGGAAGATTTTTCTGTGGTGGTGAGCTACGGCGACATCGCCGCCAAGAATTACAGCCTGAGCGCCGGCCAGTATTTCGACGTGAAGATCGAATTCAGCGACCTGACACCGACTCAGTTTGCTGAAAAGCTGCAAGACTTTACCGACCGCCTCGATGGCTTTTTCAAAGAATCGGCGGGGTTGGAGCAGGAAATCAAGAAGCAGTTGGTGGGGTTGCGGTATGAGTAAATGGCCGGTCTCATCGCTTCAAGGAAAATTGCATATCAAACATGGGTTTCCATTCAAGAGCGAGTATTTCTCGGATGGTGGCCACTACGTCGTCCTGACTCCAGGAAACTTCCATGAAGCAGGCGGGTTCAAAAGACAGGCGGGAAAAGAGAAGTACTACCTCGGAGATATTCCAGAGGATTACTTGCACAGCAAAGGTGATTTGATTGTTGCGATGACGGAGCAATCTGCAGGACTGCTGGGTAGCTGTGCCTTTGTTCCGGATGAAAACATGTATCTCCATAACCAGCGACTTGGTTTGATTTCTACAGACCAAAAGAAGCTCGACAAATCGTTTGTCTATTACTTATTCCAGACAAAATCTGTTCGGGAACAAATTCGACTGACATCTACTGGTTCGAAAGTCAAGCACACATCTCCCGAGCGTCTTTACGCTGTTACTGCGCCACTTCCAAAAGTGGATGAGCAGAAAAAAATCGCCGCCATCCTCTCAGCCCTCGACGCCAAAATCGACTGCAACAACCGCATCAATTCTGAGCTGGAGGCGATGGCCAAGATGCTGTACGACTACTGGTTCGTGCAGTTCGATTTCCCCGATTCCAACGGCAAACCCTACAAATCCTCCGGCGGCAAGATGGTCTACAACGCCACGCTGAAGCGGGAAATTCCGGAGGAGTGGAAAGATAAACAGTTAATTCAGATTGCAAACATCACAATGGGAACCTCTCCAACAGGGGATTCCTTGAATGATGTCGGCGACGGAGTCGAGTTTTTTCAAGGCTCCACAGACTTTGGCTGGCAATTTCCTACGGTTCGCCAATACACAACCCAACCTGTGCGAATGGCAAAACGCGGTGACATTCTGCTGAGTGTGCGTGCCCCTGTAGGCGATATCAATGTTGCACATATCAATTGTTGTATTGGGCGTGGCTTGGCTGCCTTAAACAGTAAAGATGGATTTGACGGTTTTCTGTTTTACGTAATGCAGCACTTCAAGACGATCTTTGATAGGCGAAACGGCCAAGGAACCACCTTCGGTTCAATTACAAAAGATGATTTGCATTCTTTGTCATTAGCCTACCCAACACCTGAGCTCCTCAAGAAATACGACGATGTGATTTCTAGTTACAACCAGATGGTTTTCACGCGAAGCATGGAAAACCAGCAACTCGCCCAACTCCGCGACTGGCTGCTCCCCCTGCTGATGAACGGCCAAGTGGTGGCCTAAACTGTGCAGACCCCGCTGGGTCATTACATTGCGGGGCTACCAAGGCAACATGCCCTTGTGATGGGGGGCTTTGGCCTTGTCAACCTGTATACGGTCCAAAAGTGCAGAGCCAACACCGAGGTCCGAGGAAGGAAGATTTGATGGGTGGGTAACAAATGAGTAGCAAGCTCCGAATCAAAGTCGACAAAGTATCCCACGGCACAAACGGAAGCCAACATGTGGGGAACAAGAAAAGCTGGAATCCCCAGGGTAGCCACAAAGCCAGGTGCCAAGCGGAGCCGAAAGCTCAAAGTGGTCTCTTAATGTTTTTGGTCGTGATCGACCACCCGTCAATGTACAATGGCTCCATAGTTAGGAGGACCACATTATGGCCAGTGCAGACCAAATAAAGGCGCTGCTCCAGTCTCATCTGGAGGGCGACGAAAACCGTTTTTATTCGGTCGCCATGCAGGTGGCAGCCCATGAGGCCAAGCGCGGCCATGGCAGGCTGGCCGAGGAGTTACGGGCACTGGTTGATCAGGCCAAATCCCGCCGGGCGGCCCTACCAGGGAGCATACCAAATAGCAAGGCCGTGCCCATCAGCAAGCCTAGGGGCGAACTGGCTAACTTGCTGAGTGTGAGTTACCCCAAATCCCGTCTGGGGGATATGGTGCTCAATAACGAGCTTGCCTTACAGTTGGAGCGGATTATCCGCGAGCAGCGGCATGCGGCGGAGATCCTGTCCCACGGATTATCGCCACGGCGTAAACTGCTGTTAGTTGGCCCGCCCGGTACGGGCAAAACCATGACGGCATCGGTACTGGCCGGTGAATTAGGTCTGCCGTTGTTCCAGGTGCGTCTCGACGGGCTGATCACCAAGTTCATGGGTGAGACCGCTGCCAAGCTGCGGCAGATCTTTGAATCTACCCACCATGCTCGCGGTGTGTATTTCTTTGATGAGTTCGATGCTATTGGCTCTCAAAGGGGCCTAGCAAACGATGTGGGTGAAGTGCGCCGTATTCTAAACAGCTTCCTGCAAATGATTGAGCAGGATGACTCTCACAGCCTGATCATCGGTGCCACCAACCACCCAGATATTCTGGATAACGCCCTGTTCCGCCGCTTTGATGATCTGCTGCACTACGAGTTGCCAGATGAAGCGCACATTGCCAGTGTGCTGAAATCGCGCTTATCACGCCTGGCAGTTAAAAATACCTCTTGGAAGCGTTTGGCTGCTAAAGCGCTTGGCTTGAGCTATGCCGAGTTAACCCGTGCCGCAGATGAAGTGTTGAAAACGGCGTTAATTGAACGAGTAGAAAAAATATACGAAAAAGATATTTATCAAGCGCTAGAAGAACGACGCAGGCTTTCCAACCGATTGAATATAAGCAGTTAACGATAAGGACATCGCATGGCGGCAAGGGAGCCGAATAACCATCCGCATTTTATTTTTCAAAACAGCGCGCAGGCTGAAAGCTTTACATCGCCAGCAACAGGTGGCAGTGGCAAACAGATTCCCGAACGAGACCGAGCAGCCCATGGTGGTGCCCTGCTGGGTAAACTTCAGCAATTGACGCCAGTGTTGGCCGAAGCGGTCGATCAACAGCGACAGGCTGGTATTGACGAAGGATTCGGCCTGCAAATTGAATTTGAAAGCTTTCCGGATGTTGAGCTGGCTTTTGAATCCCTTGCCCGCGAACGATCAGGTATCGAACTTCGAAATGTCCGCCACGACGTCCATAAGACGTTTGCTACAGTCTTTGTGCCTGATGGCAAGCTCGGCGTTTTCGAAAAACTCATCACCGATTACTTAGATGACGGCAAGGACAAAAAGAGTGGCCCTGCGCATAGTAAGTTACTTAATGCCATTTCGGATATTCGTGCGGCAACGTTGCAAGCCCTGTGGACTGATTCACCCGATGCTATGCCGACGGCAGACGACGAACACCTGTGGTGGGAGGTGTGGCTGCCGACGCGGAAGGATCGACAAGGAGTTGTTGAAAAATTCCGAGAAGCGGCAACGGGCCTGAGTTTCCGTGTCGCGCCCGGTCAACTTTCCTTTCCCGAACGCTCTGTTTTGCTGGTGTATGGTTCAGCCGGTCAAATGAAACGCTCGATGATGACGTTAAACAATATTGCCGAATTGCGTCGAGCTAAAGAAACAGCAGAATTTTTTGATTCTTTAAATCCAGAAGAACAGCCGCAGTGGATTGATGAGTTAAACGACCGCTTAACCTTGCCCGCTCACGATGCTGATGTGCCATATGTATGCCTGCTTGATACAGGGGTGAACAATGGGCACCCGTTGTTGCAACAGGCCATTGCCAATACCGATAAACACAGTGTTGAACCTGCCTGGGGGTTAGATGATAGTGAGGGACATGGTACAGAGATGGCAGGGCTTGCCCTGCTGGGTAATCTGACCGATGCGCTCTCGAGTCAGATGCCAGTTACAGTTTCGCATCGTTTGGAATCCGTAAAGTTGTTGCCGGAAGACGGGGCCAATGGTGGTGACGCCATTCTGCATGGTTACCTTACCTCTGAGGCAGTCGATCGACCAACGGTTACGGCACCGCACCGCAAACGGGTTTTCAATATGGCGATTACCGCCAGAGACAATCGCGACCGGGGGCGACCTTCTGCCTGGTCGGCAACAATTGACCGGCTTGCCTATGATGCAGATGCGCAGGGTGAAACGCCCAAATTATTCGTGATATCAGCCGGTAACATTAAAGACCCTAACGCCTGGATGGAATACCCGCACAGCAATGCCTCCGACGGCATTCATGATCCGGCACAGGCATGGAATGCTTTGACTGTGGGTGCCATGACCAACCTGGCAAGAATCACTGAGGAGGAGGCCGAGCACTACACATCTATCGCGGAGATTGGTGGTTTAAGTCCTTTCAGTACGACCTCACAAACTTGGCAAACACATTGGCCATTAAAGCCAGACGTGGTGTTTGAAGGTGGCAATGTGGCACAAGACGGTCTAGGTGCCGCCTGGATGCCAAGCTTAAGTCTGCTGACGACCCATGAAAATCCCGCGGAACGCCTGCTTACGACAAGCAATGCCACAAGTGCCGCTTCAGCCCTTTGCTCACGCATGGCGGCACAATTAATGGCCAGATATCCGAATTTATGGCCAGAAAGCATACGCGGATTGATCGTTCATTCAGCGCAGTGGACAGAAGACATGAAGCGAATGTTTCTGCCTGCAAGAGGGGCACCAACCAAGGCTCAAACAACCGAATTGGTGAGACACTGCGGGTTCGGAGAGCCAAACCTCGATAGAGCTCTATGGAGCGCAGATAACTCGTTAACCATGATCTGTGAGGAATTTTTACATCCGTTCAAACGCGAAAAAGGGAAAGAGCCGCAACTTAGGGATATGAACCTGCACCAATTGCCATGGCCATTGGCAGAGCTTGAGGCGTTGAGTGAGGCGCAGGTAGAAATGCGGGTAACCTTGTCTTACTTTATTGAGCCAAACCCTTCTGCCCGTGGCGTGACCTCGCGCTATCGGTATGAGTCCCACGGCCTTCGTTTTGATGTAAAACGCCCGTTGGAACGCGATTCAGACTTTCAAGCCAGAGTCAACGCCGCTGCTAGAGACGATGAAGAGCGTCTGAATAGAAACGACAGTGACCCTAACTGGGTGATTGGTAAGAAGAACCGGCATAAAGGCTCGCTGCATTCAGATATTTGGAAAGGCAGTGCGGCAGAGCTGGCGAGTCGGGGTGCCATTGCAGTTTACCCCTCGCTTGGTTGGTGGAAAACAAGGCCTGCACTTGAACAATATGATCAACGCATCAGGTACTCTCTGGTCGTATCAATTAACGCACCGGATATTGACGTGGATTTATACACTCCAATTGCTAACCAGATTGGTGTACCGGTTGTCATTGAATAATTGATTCAAGTGTCACTGATGCCATTAATGAAACAGCAAGAAATATGAATGCATCAATAATCATCTCCAGAGTATGGAGCTTTTGCACCACGCTACGCGACGATGGTGTGAATCGCTCCGCTTTCCCTAGGCACTTTTTATCCTCACAATACGTGCAAGGAGAAACGTGCAATGTCCAAGAAGCAATTTACTGAAGAATTTCGTCAAGAAGCCATCCGTCAAATTGTTGACCGAGGCCGCCCTGTGGCCGAGGTCTCTGCTGCTCTGGGTGTGTCCACCCACAGCCTGTACGTATGGCTCAAGGAATTCAAGAAGCCTGTTGAGGTGTCTGCAGCCGAAGAAGAAGTCAAACGTCTTCAAGCTGAACTTCGCAAAGTCACCGAGGAGCGCGACATCTTAAAAAAGGCCGCCGCGTACTTTGCCAGCCAGTCAAGGTGAGGTACGCATTCATTGCCAGGGAAGAACCCAATCACGCTGTTAGAACCCTGTGCAAGGTGATGAATGTGAACCGCAGTGGTTACTACGCTTGGCAGGCTAATCCAGAATCAAAGCGTCAGAAACAGGATATGAAATTTCTTGGACTGATTAAACAAAGCTGGTTGGAGAGCGGTTCCATTTATGGCTATCGCAAAGTGGCTGATGACCTTCGTGACATTGGTGCCAAGTGCGGCAAACACCGCTTGTACAAACTGATCAAGCAAGCCAAGCTTGCTTCGCAGCGTGGCTACAACCGTAACTGATCAAGCAAAGTCTCTCTAGCATTCGAACAAAGGTGAAAAAACGCTTGGCTTGGGTTTTCAGGTTCCAAGTTGGTATCCAAGTGTTTGTGCGATGAAACTAATCTACCTTGGGTACGTGCATTTTTAACTTTCAGGATACAAAAGCTTTGGGAAAATTTGCTTTGAATTCGTCTGTATCTTTTTGACGTCAGCGTTATTTACCAAAGTTTTTTAGTCTTGCCGTACATGTTTTATCCGAATCCTAGATAACTGAGCTTTTAAACGGTCAACTATCCTTACGCTGAATTTGGAAGTCTCCTCCGATAATTTTGTGCAATTTTTGGGCTTTCGTTAGAGATCCTTCTAAAAAAATAGCAAAGGTTCCTGGACCAAAGCCAACTTCTCGGAGGGTGTCCAGCGCCGTCGGCGCTGGACACCCGTAATCACTTCAACTCACTCGGGCTTGCCATTTGAATTCATAGTCGTAAACATAGATGTATTCCTAGTTCCAAGTTTAAGGAATACGTCCGGTACTGTCATTCAGGGGGCAAGTTCACTGGCCATGTGAAGAATCTTGGCCTGTTTGCTCATCGGCAAATCATGTGTCGGGTCGATCATCGTTTTGCGCTCAGCAATCCCGCCTTGGTGAGCGCGCTTTCTAAAAAATCATTCTCCAGGGTCAGTTCACCAATTTTTGCGTGCAACACTTTGACATCAACAGTGGATTCAGCGGCCTTGGTGGCGCCAAATACGCTGGATGCGCCTTGCAGCAATTCTGCTTTCCACGGGGCAATCTGGGTGGCGTGCACATCGTATTTCTGGGCAAGCTCGGCAAGTGGTTGTTCGCCTCGAACCGCTTCTAAGGTCACTTTGGCTTTAAAGTCTGGCGAGTGGTTTCTGCGTGTGTCAGTAACACCATTAAAGTCT
>NZ_DFOZ01000021.1:0-25633 GCF_002377005.1 Limnobacter sp. UBA3528
ACCGAGTTATTCAGGACCGACTACAATAATGATGTCCTTCACAAGGCGCTGATGCTCTGGCTTGAAAGGCAAACTATTCGCATACAGCTTTTGCAAGAAACTGATTTGCTCAAATGCGGTAATGCGTATGTTGCCATCCAGCCAATAACCCTCTTTTCCGCCACTCGGGTCGGCGTTGCCGTAACCTGCTTTTTCAAGATAGGTTTTGGCGGCTGGTTCGCCAATTCGTTGTGCTATCCACTGATACACCCACACCACAGAGCCTCGCATGGACGAGCGCAGGTTGTGATCAGAATTCCAGACATCAAAATCACGTTTGTTCCCATCCCATTTAAACACCTGGAACTCGTCTTTCACCACACCATGTTCCAGCGCAAACAGGGCATGAGGTATTTTGTAGGTGGAAGCTGGCAGGTAAGGGGTACTGGCGCGCTTGGGGTTGTAGACCTGAAAAACGGGATTCGGGCTGCGCTGATCAAGCACCACCAAGGTGCCGACCGCATTGTGTTGATCAAAAAAGGATTTCCAGTCCGTACGTTCGACTGAAGCCGGTGGAGATGCCCCATACACAGTGCTTGCAAACATGGCGAATGCCAATAAAACTGTACTGAACAGGCGCATTAACTCCCCCTTTTTATTATCGAACTGCGGAGTCCTTTCCGATAATTTGATTGATCTCTGCGCTGCTTAACGTTGATGAATCGCATTTGGCATACCCCGTTCTCTCGGTCACCAAATAACGCACACCACTGCTGTTTTGCAGGCCGGTGTCCTTCTCGTTTTCTGCAATGGCCAGCTCGTCATATTCAGCAGAAGCACAGGCCCGCTCTGCACCAGTGCGCCAGGTTGTGCGGGCAGCTTCAAGATTGGTCCAAGGGGCATGGTTAGAGCGCGCATAGATGTAAAACAGGCCTGGGCCCATTTCCTCTTGTTTGTAACCACCGCCCAGCATATTGCTGCCTTTGGACAAATCATGGGTTGACGCACAACCCGCCAAACCAGCCACTACCAGTGCAAACGCAAGCTTGTACACAATAAAACTCCACTGCCAATTAAAGAAAGGGCACATTGTGCCCCAGCCAGCCGCCCTTAAATGGCCTTGCCGTCGAAATCACTGGCACTGTGCCGCTCAAGCACCTGTTCGTTGGGCTCACCCCAGGCGCGATTCACCATTCGCCCGCGAATCACCGCTGGACGCTTGGCTATTTCATGGGTCCAGCGCAACACATTGGTGTAGGTGTGCGCCTCCAGAAATTCAGCAGCCTCGTATACCTTGTTGGTGACCAAGGCACCATACCAAGGCCATATGGCCATGTCCGCAATTGTGTATTCGCTGCCTGCAATGTACTCCTGATTGGCCAACTGTCGATCCAGCACGTCCAGCTGTCGCTTCACCTCCATCGCGTAGCGGTTAATCGGGTACTCGTACTTCTCGGGGGCATAAGCATAAAAGTGCCCAAAACCACCACCCAGCATGGGCGCACTGCCCATTTGCCAGAACAACCACGACAATGTTTCTGTTCGCTTTGCTGGGTCAGTGGGCAAGAATGCCTTGAATTTTTCAGCGAGGTACAACAGGATTGAGCCCGACTCAAAAACCCGCGTCGCCGGGTTCGTACTGCGGTCCAGCAGGGCTGGAATTTTACTGTTGGGGTTCACGTCCACAAAACCACTGCTGAACTGGTCGCCATTGGAAATATTGATCAACCAGGCATCGTACTCAGCACCACTGTGGCCAAGAGCAAGCAACTCTTCCAGCATCACGGTGACTTTCACGCCATTGGGTGTGGCCAGTGAATAAAGCTGCAAAGGATGCTCGCCCACGGGCAATTCTTTGTCGTGCGTGGAACCGGCAATCGGGCGATTGATGTTTGCAAACTTGCCGCCGCTTTCTTTGTCCCACACCCAAACCTTGGGTGGTGTGTATTTTGTGTCGCTCATTGCTATGACCTCGCTTTGCTGACTACTCAAAAAAACTCAAAGTTCAGGATACCCTCAGGGAATCATGTTTTGATGAATCCAGTGTCCAGTTTCGTCAAGTTCACAACGAAATCTGACGTGGCCTTCCCGCTTCAATTCCAGCAGTTCCAGACTCAACACTTTCACGTTCAACACCACAAAGTTGGCACGGGCCGTATCGAAGTCATACACCAGATCACCACCAGGAAGGGCGTCACCGGGTGCGCTCAGGGTGGCATAGTCTTTTCGCGCATAGTCGGGGATACGCGCCCAAAGACTGTTCACAATCAATTCACTGGTCTGCGGCGCTGCAATGCCACATACTCGAAGCTGGGTGTTGCTGCGAGGGTTCCAGAACAACAGCGCCACACGTGGATCGTGTGCGATGTCAGTCATTTTCTGGCTTCGGCGATCGGTGTAAAAAACCAGGTGATGTTCGCCAGTGTTGACCGCCCGCAAAATGACCGAGCGTACTTGCGGACCCTTCGGGCCCGATGTGCTGAAACCCACCACGCGCCAAGGGTGTTTTTTGTCCACGGTGGCGCGCACCAAAGTTTTCCAGATTTCTTCGGCATGGTTCATGCTTCTCTCCATGCCGTAAACAGGTTTTGTTTGTTCGGCTTCATTTTTGGGATTACACAGTGTCTATTCACGTTGCTCTGCGCCATATTACACGCTACCGCTACGATCGCCTGATCAACCTGGGCCCCCAAGTGGTGCGTTTACGCCCGGCCCCGCATTGCCGCACGCGTATTCTCAGTTACAGCATGGAAGTGCTGCCACAAACCCACTTCATCAACTGGCAGCAAGACCCTCAAAGCAATTACATGGGTCGCCTGATATTTCCCGAACGCACAGAGATGTTGGAAATTGCGGTGGACCTTGTGGCTGAAATGTCGGTGCTGAATCCCTTCGATTTTTTTCTCGAAGAAGCCGCCGAGTTCTTCCCTTTTAAATATGATGCATCGCTGGACCAGGAACTGGCACCCTACTTGGTGCCCTGCCACACGGGCAAGGCATTCAACGCCTACATGGCCGAGATGAACCTGAGCCGGGTTAAAACCATCGACTTTCTGGTGGCCCTGAATCAGGATTTGGCGAAACGAATCAAGTACCTGATCCGCATGGAACCGGGCGTGCAAACGCCGGATGAAACACTGAACAGTGGGTCGGGTTCCTGCCGTGACACGGCATGGCTCATGGTACAAATATTCCGCCGGCTGGGCATGGCGGCAAGGTTTGCCTCGGGCTACCTGATCCAACTCACAAGCGATGTCAAAGCCATCGACGGCCCAGATGGCCCGGAAAAAGATTTCACCGACCTGCATGCATGGTGCGAGGTGTATTTGCCCGGTGCCGGCTGGATAGGGCTGGACCCCACCTCGGGTTTGCTGGCTGGCGAAGGGCACATACCCTTGGCGTGCACTCCCGAGCCTGGCAGTGCAGCCCCCATCACTGGCACGCTGGATGAATGTGAAGTTGAGTTTGAACATGAAATGAGCGTGCAGCGGGTGTATGAGTCGCCGCGCACCAGCAAGCCCTACACCGAGGAACAGTGGAAAGGCATTGAGGCGCTGGGCTTCGAAGTGGACAAGGCACTCGACGCGCTCGACGTGCGCCTGACCATGGGTGGCGAACCCACCTTTGTGGCCAACACCGATCGGGGTGCTGCCGAGTGGAATATCGACGCACTGGGGCCCACCAAACGCGAATACGGCATCAAGATGCTGAACAAGCTGGCCAAGTATTACGGCAAGGGTGGCCTGTATCACTTTGGGCAAGGCAAGTGGTACCCCGGCGAGCAACTGCCACGTTGGGCGCTGTCGATGTACTGGCTGAAAAGTGGCGAAGCCATCTGGAAGAATCCGAAACTGCTTAGCCACGAACAAACGGATGGCAAAGCCGGCAATGCCACTGCCAAACAATTCATCGAAGGGTTGTGCAGCCGCTTGGGGCTTCACCCTCGCTACGTCATGCCCGGTTTCGAAGATGCCTGGTACTACATGTGGCGAGAGCGCAAACTACCTGTGAACGTCGATCCATTCGACTCAAGGCTGGACGACCCACTTGAACGCAAACGCCTGAACAAGGTGTTTACCCAAGGGCTGACCGAGGAAGTGGGCTATTGCCTGCCCATTCAATCGGCGAAAGGCCAATGGCGCACAGGGCAGTGGTTTTTGCGAGATGAACGCATGTATCTGGTGCCGGGCGATTCAGCCATGGGTTACCGCCTGCCACTGGATTCTCAACCGTGGGTGGTCAAGAAAGATTTTCCCTACACAATTCCTGCCGACCCTTTTGCACCAGCAGCACCTTCACGCGTGGCCCTGCAAAAGCCCGGGGCCAAAGCTGGTGTAGCCGATGACAAAGCCCCGGTATTGAAAGAATCGGCCACGCACATTGTGCGCACTGCAATGTGCGTTCAAGCCCGAAACGGGCACTTGTACGTGTTCATGCCACCCTTGGAAGTACTGGACGATTACCTGGAACTGGTGGCCCGCATCGAGGACACCGCCGAGGCAATGAACCAGCCTGTGGTGCTGGAAGGGTACCCGCCCCCACGCGACAAGCGCATGACCATGCTGCAGGTCACACCCGACCCCGGCGTGCTGGAGGTGAATATTCAACCCAGCAAGAACTGGGGCGAACTGCTGCACCTGACAACGAATTTATACGAAGAAGCGCGTCTTATTGGCCTGTCCACTGAGAAATTCATGCTCGACGGCAGGCACAGTGGCACGGGTGGCGGCAACCACTTTGTGATGGGCGGTGAAACACCCGAGAACAGCCCTTTCCTGCGTCGCCCCGATTTGTTGGGCAGCCTGCTGCGGTACTGGCACAACCACCCGGGTTTGTCGTACCTGTTCTCAGGCCTGTTTATTGGCCCTACCAGCCAAGCCCCACGTGTGGACGAGGCCCGCAGCGATCAGGTTCATGAACTTGAATTGGCACTGAATGAACTGGACAAGCAAATGCAGAAACACGGGGGCAACCCGCCGCCGTGGATTATCGATCGCCTTTTGCGCAACATTTTGATCGATTCGACTGGCAACACCCACCGCAGCGAATTTTGTATCGACAAACTGTACAGCCCCGACACCTCCACAGGACGCCTGGGCCTGCTTGAGTTGCGTGCCTTTGAGATGCCACCCAATGCGCAAATGAGCCTTGCACAGCAACTGCTGCTGCGCACCTTGATTGCGAAATTCTGGAAAACGCCCTACACGGCAAGGCTGGTGAAATGGGGCACACGCCTGCACGACCAGTTCATGCTCTCCACCTTCGTCAAAAACAACATCGCAGATGTTGTGGCCGACCTGAACGCTGCCGGTTTTCCGTTTCAGATGGACTGGTTTGCGCCGCACTTCGCATTCCGTTTCCCGAAAATGGGCGACTTTTCAAGCCGGGGTGTGGAAGTGGAACTATTCAGCGCCCTGGAGCCCTGGCATGTGCTGGGCGAGGAAGGCGCGCCTGGCGGCACTGTGCGTTATGTTGATTCCTCACTTGAACGCCTGGAAGTGAAAGTCAAAAACTTTGTAGACGAACGCTACACCCTGACCTGCAATGACGTGAAAGTACCTTTGCACAGCACTGGCACCGAGGGCGAATATGTCGCTGGTGTGCGCTACCGAGCCTGGCAACCACCCAATGCACTGCACCCCACCATTGGCGTGCACACCCCCTTGGTGTTTGACTTGATCGACACCTGGAACGGCCGCAGCTTGGGAGGTTGCCAATACCATGTGGCCCACCCGGGCGGGCGCAATTATGACCTATTCCCGGTGAATGCCTTCGAAGCGGAAAGCAGGCGTTTAACGCGCTTCTTCCGCATGGGCCACACCCACGGCAAGGTTAGTGTAAAAAGCCCAAGCGGAAGACCCGAGTTCCCCATCACACTAGACCTAAGATGGTGTTAGGCATTTACAATAGGGCACCGAACTTTAGGCAGTGACCGCTTTGAGCGCGAACCCGAACACCACCCTTGCAAACGTCGAGGTGCCCTGGCAGCAGAGCATCCTTCAAGGCACCAGCGCGTACTACAGCGAGCTGGCAGTCAAGGGTGTTCTTCGCCCGGCCTGGGCTGATTTTGTAAATCGCCTGCCCGGCACCGGGCTGAGCGATCACCTGGACAGCAAACTGAATGCGCTGGCCAAGCAAATTCGTGACAACGGCATTACCTACAATGTGTACGCCGACCATGCACAGGGCACCTCGCGCCCTTGGTCACTCGACTTGCTGCCCTTCATCATTGACCAAGCCGACTGGGCGGTGCTGCAAACCGGCATTGCCCAACGTGCACGCCTGCTCAACGCGATGATGGCCGACGTGTATGGCCAGCGCGAACTGCTTTCCAAAGGCTTGCTGCCCGCAGACCTGGTCTACGGCCATTCAGGCTACTTGCCGCAAATGCAGGGCATCGAGCCGCCCAACAAGGTGTGGCTACACATGGTGGCATTCGACCTTGGGCGCAGCCCCGATGGGAAATGGTGGGTGATTACCCACCGCATGCAGGCGCCGTCGGGTCTCGGTTATGCCCTTGAAAACCGCCTGAGTATTTCGCGCAGCTTTACGCGTGGTTTTCGTGAAATGCACATTCAACATTTGGCCGGTTTTTACCGCGATTACATCGATGGCATCCGCAGGCTTTCGCCCAAGGGAGACAGCGCGCGCATTGCCCTGCTGACTCCGGGGCCATACAACGAAACTTACTTTGAACACACCTACCTTGCGCGTTACCTGGGTATTTCGCTGGTTGAGGGCAGCGACCTCACCGTGCGCAACAACAGTGTGTTTCTGAAAACAGTCAACGGACTTGAGCCAATTGACGGTTTGATTCGGCGAACCGACGACCAATGGCTAGATCCGCTTGAACTGCGCGAGGACTCCCAACTGGGCGTGCCCGGCTTGTTGCAAGCCATCCGCACAGGTGGCGTTGTCATGGCGAACATGCCAGGCTCGGGTTGGCTGGAAAGCCCGGCCATTCATGGCTTCATGCCGGGGCTTGGACAACATTACCTTCAAGAAGATTTGCTGTTGCCCAGCGTGCCCAGTTGGTGGTGCGGTGAGTCGCCTGCCTGGGCACAAGCCAGCGAGCGGCTGAACAATCTGGTGATCAAATCGACCGGACCAAACCGCCGCGGGCGCACCATGGATTCCATCATGGGGTCTGAACTGGATGAAATTGAAAAGCGCGCCTGGTTGTCCAAGATCAGCCAAAGGCCATCACAATACACCTTGCAAGAATTGATACCGCTCTCGCGCGTGCCCATTTGGACCGGTGCGGGCGGTATTGAAGAACGCGCCATGATGCTGCGTCTGTTTGCTGTAACCGACGGGCAAGGCAACTACACGGTGATGCCGGGTGGGCTGACCCGTGTGGCCGGTGACCAGCACGGCATTGTGAGCATGCAAAAGGGTGGCACCAGCCTGGACACCTGGGTGCGCAGTGGCGAACCTGTTGAACGCACCACCAACCTGAAAGAGAAACTGCAAGCCAAAGATTTGCAGGCGCTGCGCAGGCCCGTGTCTAGCCGGGCTGCCGAGCATTTGTTTTGGCTTGGGCGTTACACCGAGCGGGCCAGTTTTTCATTGCGCCTGTTGATGCGTGCGCAATTGCTGCTGAACGAAGAGGAATACCTGGACACCACCACCCTGGGTTTGTTGCATGAATTGTGTGGAAAGCAGGGATTGAGCACCGAGTTTGACCCAGCCGAACCACTGACCCAAGATGAACTAGAGGCGAATATTCTTGAACGCCTTTGGTACAAAACCGGTGTGGACGAACCCGCTGCGGTGGGCCTGGCGGGGCAACTGAATGGCTTGGCGAATGTGGCTGGCCAATTGCGTGAACGGCTTAGCAGCGGCCACTGGCGACTGTTGAATGACTGCGCCAAAGTGCTGATCGAACCCGAGTGGGTTCGTTTTCAACGCACGCTGCCCACCGCCTCGCTTGAGCAGGTACAGTTGTATTTGCTGGCCATGCATGGCGAGCAAAGTGACCACATGACGCGCGACAACGGCTGGCGCTTTTTGCAACTGGGCCGCCAGCTTGAACGCCTGTGCGGTGCCTGTGATTGTTTGCTGTCACTAACCAGCATGCCCGGGCGTGCCGGTGAACATGGCCTTGCTTTGGCGATAGCCTTGGCCGACAGCACCATTACTTACCGATCGCGCTACCAGCACCGGTTTGAATGGTTGCCAACGCTTGACCTGTTGATATTTGACGAAGATGCGCCCTATGCCATTCGCCGAATTCTGTATAAGCTGGACATTGTGATTGATCGTTTGCCTGGCGACACCAGCCAGATTCGACAACTGTTCGACAGCGTGTACCGCAACGGCGACATGCCGGATGGTCTTAGCCTGGAAGGACTTCAACCCCCCTTCCCGGCCGATACCGGGCGCAAATTGCGCGCCTGGCTGCAAGAATTACTCGACACGGCCTACAAGGTTTCAGACCTGGTAGGTGCCCAATATTTCAGACTGGCAGAGTTGCCCGACCAAGTCATTCAGGGAAGATAAATCAATGCCCTTCTCGGAAAGAAGAAAGGTGACCCATGTCACCGACTACGACTATCAACAACCTGCGGAATGCTCGCAGCAAATTTGCATTTTGCAACCGCAAGAAGGCGAAGGCATGGAAGCGGGCCCATTGCGCAAGGGCCAAAGGCTGATTTCGCATACGCTAAAAATTCGCCCGAACCCGTCGACCGTGCAAAGCAATACCGATTCCTTCGGCAATGTGGTTCACCACTTCGAGATGAATTATCCGCACGATCATCTTGAAGTGCACAGCGAAAGCGAAGTGGAAGTCAGCAGCTTCTTACACACTGGGCCGATTGACGATTTGATCAGCCCAAGCTGGAACGAATTGGTTGACCAGTTGCGCTACCAGGCAGGCCAGGCCATTTCCAACGATTATCAGTTCCGGTTTGAGTCCAAGCATGTGCCCTTGCTCGATTCGCTGCGCGATTATGGCAGTCTCGATTTCTGGCCGGGCCGCCAGGTGGTACACGCCGGGCAGGCTTTGATGCAACGTATTTTTCGGGAGTTCAGTTACCAAAGTGGTTCAACCACCATTCACACCACTGTTGAAGAAGTGATGCAAAGCCGCGAAGGGGTTTGCCAGGACTTTGCACATGTGATGCTGGGGGTATTGCGTTCACTTGGGCTTTCAGCCCGCTATGTGAGTGGCTACATGCTGACTGAACCACCGCCCGGACAACCCAAGCTGCTGGGAGCCGACGCCAGCCACGCCTGGGTATCGCTGTGGTGTGGTGCTGATGTAGGCTGGGTAGACTTCGACCCGACCAACAACCAATTGCCAGATACCCGGTATGTGACTGTGGCAGTTGGGCGTGACTATGCGGATGTGCCGCCGATGCGTGGAGTTGTGCATGGCGGGGGGGAGCATACCTTGAAGGTGGCGGTGACGGTGTTCTAGGTATCGCCGGTTTCTTGATGGCCTCTGCGCGTGTCGCATCACCCCGCCTTGGCGGGCTTCTATCCCTTCTTGATGCTTGCTCGGTTCATGCGAAACGCAAAAGCGTCTTCGCATCGCTTCCTGGCGGAAGCGCCCCTCGCTGTGCATCAAGCGGGCAGCCCACCTGAATCGGCGTAATGAATGCAACAAAGCGCATAGACCTTTAGATTCAGGATGCGCTGTCCTTCGATTTCTCTGTCAACACCTTCGGTTGCCCAGATGCACCAACCTCAAAGCTGTATTCACCTTCAGTCATGTTGATTCGATATGAGAAGCGGCCACGCACCCCGGCTTCGTTTGTACTCAGCTCATAGAAACATTCATCTGAACTGGCGCAACCTTCCTGAAAGAGAAAGCGGCTAGTTCGCTCATCAATCCAGTCAGACCTGATTTCTTGATCGTTCATCCTGATCAGAATGGGTTTTCCTTCAGTACTGCAAAAATTCTCGACTACCGAAACATTTTGAGATTTGAATATCAACTGACATTCAGTTTTCGACTGTAGATGTAATTGAACCAGCGAAGAATCATTAGATTTTGAACATGCCACCGATATCTGGATGAAGACCAAAGCGAGAAAAATTTTCAAACTTTGCATAATTCTTCTTTCTCCAAAAAGCGCGAGGGATCAATCTGGATTCCTTTGAAGGTGACCTCAAAGTGAATATGGTTTGTGATACCGGGATACTTAATCGTTAAGTCTTGAGCCGTTCCAATCAATTCCCCCTGTTTCACTGTTCTTCCAACAATTTCTTTGAGCGGATCGAGATAAAAGAGTTTGACCGAATAGCCGACGTATCGTCCGATACCTTCGATCATCAAACCCCTGAATCTCTCATCGGACTTGTAAGGAATAGCTACGCGAACAACTTTTCCAAATATTGGAGAGTAAACGTCGTCACCAGCCTTAACATTAAAATCTACTCCACTGTGGAGCCTCGCTCCGCGTGAGGCGGCAAATCGCCCTTGCCCGACAGAATCAGTCCCTCGCACTGTATTTGACCCGGTCGGTGAACAAAACAAGGTACTTTCAATGTTGGACATGATTAAACCTCCAAAAATAAAAATGGAGTTTAGTGAAGTGTGTTTAGGCGACCAAACATATACCCCGTTCTGAATCACCCGGGGGTTGATTCACCGCATGTGTCGCGCCGTTCCGCCGATTTCAGGTGGGCTTCCCGCTTGATGCGCAGCGAGGGGCGATTGCGCTAGCAATCGATGCGAACACGCTTTTGCGTTTCGCATGAACCGAGCCAGCAATCAAGAAGGGATAAAAGCCCGCCAAGGCGGGATGATGTGACACGTGCGGTGAACTTCTCACCGCAGGTGACTTAGTTAGTCTTCGCGCCTTAGATGCGGAAACAAAATCACATCGCGAATGTTGGGGCTATCGGTGATCAGCATCATCAAACGGTCAATACCAATGCCACAACCACCGGTGGGTGGCATGCCATATTCAAGCGCACGAATAAAATCAGCATCAAAGAACATGGCTTCGTCATCGCCAGCTTCTTTGGCTTCAACCTGTTTTTTGAATCGGTCGGCCTGGTCTTCCGGGTCATTCAGCTCTGAAAAACCATTGGCAATTTCGCGACCCGTGATGAACAACTCGAACCGTTCAGTAATTTGCGAATTCGCATCCGATGCGCGTGCCAAGGGCGACACTTCAACCGGGTAGTCGACAATGAACGTAGGCTCCCACAGCAGGCTCTCGGACGTTTCTTCAAACAAGGCCAACTGCAAGGCACCGATGCCCGCATTTTTCAGCGCAGGTTCTTTGTCCACATGCACACCTTTCTTGGCCAAGGCCTTTTTCAGGTAGTCGATGTTTTGCAAATCTTCTGTGCCGTATTCCGGGAAGTACTTCTGAATCGCCTCAACAATGGTCAAGCGTGCAAAGGGCTTGGACAGATCAAGCTCACGGCCCTGGTAAGTCAATTTCGCACTACCTGTTGCAGTGGTGGCTGCATGCTGAATCACCTGCTCAGTGAAGTCCATCAAGTCGCGATAGTTCCAGTACGCCGCATAGAATTCCATCATCGTGAATTCAGGGTTGTGGCGCGGGCTGACACCCTCATTGCGGAAGTTGCGGTTGATCTCGAACACACGCTCGAAACCACCCACGATCAGGCGCTTCAAATACAGCTCAGGTGCAATGCGCAGGTACATTTCCATGTCAAGCGCATTGTGGTGGGTAATGAAAGGCTTGGCCGATGCACCGCCAGGAATGGGGTGCAACATGGGCGTTTCTACTTCCAGAAAACCATGGTCTGCCATGAAATTGCGAACGGACGACATGGCACGTGAACGCGCAACAAAGGTGCTGCGGGTTTCCTCGGAAACAATCAAATCCACGTAACGCTGGCGGTACTTGATTTCCTGATCGGCCAGGCCGTGGAATTTGTCGGGCAAGGGGCGCAGGCTTTTCGCCAACAAGTGGATTTCCGTGCAATGCACGCTCAACTCACCTTTGTTGGTTTTGAACAGCTTGCCCTTGGCGGCGATAATATCGCCCAAATCCCAATGCTTGAATTCGCCGTGAACACCCTCGCCCACGCCTTCATTGTTGATGTAAAACTGAATGCGGCCGGTGCCGTCTTGCACGGTTGCAAAACTGGCCTTGCCCATCACGCGCTTTAACATCATTCGGCCAGAAACAGACACCTCAATGCCCTGCGGATCGAGGGTTTCTTTGTCCAGCAAACCATAGTGGGCATGCAAATCGGCAGCGCGGTGTTCAGGCTTGAAGCTGTTGGGGAAAGGCTGGCCCTTCTCTCGCAATTTGGCCAGCTTGCCACGGCGCTCGGCAATAATCTGATTTTCATCGACTGGCAATTCGTCGCCAGCGGCTTGTGTTTTGTCGTTCATGGTTTAAATACCTTGCTTCAAGCTGGCTTCAATGAATGGGTCGAGGTCGCCATCGAGTACGCGCTGGGTGTTGGAAATTTCCACACCAGTGCGCAGGTCTTTGATGCGGCTGTTGTCCAGCACATAGCTGCGAATTTGGTGGCCCCAGCCCACATCGGTTTTGGTGTCCTCAAGGGCCTGTTGCTCGGCCATGCGCTTGCGCATTTCGAACTCGTACAGCTTGGCTTTCAACATGCCCCAGGCTTCATCGCGGTTGCGGTGCTGGGAACGGTCGTTTTGACACTGCACAACAATACCGGTTGGAATGTGGGTCAAGCGCACCGCAGAATCGGTTTTGTTGATGTGCTGACCACCCGCACCGCTGGCACGGTAGGTGTCGGTGCGAACATCGGCCGGGTTGATTTCAATTTCGAAAGAATCATCTACTTCGGGATACACGAACAAGGATGCAAACGAGGTGTGGCGCCCGCCTGAGGAATCGAATGGTGATTTACGCACCAGTCGATGCACACCGGTTTCGGTGCGCAAATAGCCGAAGGCGTATTCGCCCTCAACCTTGATGGTGGCGGATTTAATGCCTGCCACTTCGCCGTCGGACTGTTCCATCACCTCAACCTTAAAGCCTTTGCGTTCGCAATAGCGAAGGTACTGGCGCAACAGTATGCTGGCCCAATCCTGGGCTTCGGTGCCGCCTGCACCTGCGGTGATGTCGATGAAACAGTTGGCCGGGTCGGCAGGGTTGCTGAACATGCGGCGGAATTCAAGGTCTGCAATTACCTTCTCATATTCAGCCACTTCGCTTTCGATGGCTTCGAGTGTGTCGAAATCACCTTCAGCCTCGGCCATTTCGACCAATTCTTTGGAATCACTGATATTTGATTGCACGGTGTTCATGGTGACCACGACGCCATCGAGCATCTTCTTCTCTTTGCCCAGTTCTTGAGCATGTTTGGGATCGTTCCAAACGTTGGGGTCTTCCAGTTCGGCGTCAACTACAGTGAGTCGCTCAGCCTTGCGGTCGACGTCAAAGATACCTCCGCAACTGGCCTGCGCGGTCGGCTAGGTCAGTCAGGGCGTTGATGATGGCATTCAGGCGTTCGGCTTCCATGTTTCTCTAACAAATTCAATGTGCGTAACCCGATATTGTAACGCAAGCCACCCTACAACACATGCTCCACAATGATTTGCACGGCATCGCCACCCGTGAACGTGTCCCGCTCGAACCGGTAAGCCAGTTTTACCTTGGCCGGCAGGGCTTCCACGGCGCGCCAGCGCAAAGCCACAAAGGTTTTGCCGTCGCGGCGCAAAGTAAACTTGCTGTGGGCATTTTTCAGCAAACGGTGCTCGACCACCTCAAATTCATCACAAAACAAGGGCGCCGGGAAGCCTTGCCCCCACACCTGTGTTTCCAACAGATCAGCAGCACTGGCGGCAATGTAGTCGGCAGGAATTGAACCATCGGTTTCTACCACCTGCGTCAGCGCGCTGGGATCGCTCAAATCCAGAATCGCTTTGGCAAATTCAATTTTGAACTGTTCAATCGCGCCTTCCGCGATGGTTAAACCCGCCGCCATGGCGTGGCCACCAAACTTGGGCATGCTGCCTTCAGGCAGTCGCTTGCACACCAAATCCAGTACGTCGCGCAAATGAACACCCTGCACGGAGCGACCACTGCCCTTCCAGAAACCGTCATCGCCCGGGGCCAGTGCAATGGTGGGGCGGTATAGGCGCTCTTTGATTCGTGAGGCCAAAATACCGATTACCCCCTGGTGCCAGGTGCTGTGCGCCACCACAATACCGGCTGCAGGTTCGTCCTGACTAATGAATTTTTCGATGTCTTCCAAGGCATCGCGTTTCATGTCGGCTTCAATGCGCTTGCGTTCTTCATTCATTTTCCCAAGCTGGGCAGCCAAAGCGCTGGCCTCGCCTGCGTCGTCGGCCAACAGGGTACGGATACCAATGGCCATGTCTGCCAAACGGCCAGCTGCATTTAAGCGCGGGCCCAGGGCAAAGCCCATGTCAGCGGCTGTGGCCTTGCGGGGGTCACGCCCAGCCTCGTGAAACAAGGCCAACATGCCAGGCTGGGCACGGCCTGCACGGATGCGCTGCAAACCATGCGCCACCAAACGGCGGTTGTTGGCGTCCAGTTTCACCACATCAGCCACAGTGCCCAAAGCCACCAAATCAAGCAGAGAATCGATACGGGGCTGAGTGGCCGCATCAAAAACGCCACGCTCGCGCAACACTGCACGGGTGGCCAACAACACATAAAACATCACCCCCACCCCGGCAATCGACTTGCTCGGAAATTCACAACCAGGCTGGTTGGGGTTCACAATGGCCAGTGCTTGGGGCAACTGGTCGCCGGGCAAATGGTGATCGGTCACAATGACACCAATGCCCAATTCATTGGCTTCGTTCACGCCTTCCACACTGGCAATGCCGTTGTCCACGGTCACCAGCAAATCGGGCTCAAACTGCTGAGCAGCAAGTTGAACAATTTCAGGACTTAGTCCGTAACCGTATTCAAACCGGTTGGGCACCAAAAAATCGATGTGGTACTTGGCGGCCTCTTCGTCAGCACCCAGGCTTTGCAGCAACATGCGCAAACCACGAACACCCACCGCCGTGGCTGTGGCGCCATCGCAATCGTAATCACCCACCACCACAATGCGGGCTCCAGCTTCCAGCGCGTCTGCCAGAATTTCTGCAGCCTGCTCAATGCCCTTGAGCTGAGCCGGTGGAATCAAATCAGCCAGCCGGGTTTCAGCTTCGGCCTGAGAATCCACGCCCCGCGCTGCCATGAGGCGTGCCATCAAGGGGTGCATGCCCTGGCTGCGAAGTACTGCTTCAACTTGAGGGCGAGGGGTTCTAACCCGGTGCTGAACTATATTGGTATTCATTACCGGCCCTCCCATTCAGCCTGAATGCTGTCTTGGTCTCGCTGACCCTGTTGCCAAGCGGCTTGAAGGTCTTCCTCGGAAGGACCTTCCTGCATTTCAGGCTCGCCCAGTAAGGCCCAATCGGGTTTGTTTTGCCAAAACTTGAATCGATTCATCCAGTTGCTTTTTAAAGTTTTCCAGCCATTGTTGCCCAACAGCACCCAGTTGAAGGCCAGACCGGCCAGGCGCATGGGTTGCAGCACCTCGCTTTCCAGCAGTTTGAACACGCCAATATTGCCGCCCCAACCTTGAAAGTTAACGCAGTAGACATGGTCGGGTTTTACATCCGTGCCCGTACCAAGCTGACTTAACAGTTGGGTCCAGAACACAAATCGATTCACGGCCTCATCTGCGCCATCGGTCATTTTTACGGCATCAAATACACCGTCTTCGGAAACGGATTTCACACGCGGCAAGGCGACATCGGTTTGCCAAGCCTCACCGCCACCCCAAAACCACAGCGCATTCAGGGGCTTCAAACCCTTGGCTTCGCGGGCTTTGTTGAATTCGGCGTTGTGCAACTCCACCTGCAAATTCAGCCACATGCGCCGCCAGTCGCTGCATTCGTGGTTCATGGGCAGGTAGTCAGTCAGCCGAATACCCTGCACCGACCAGGGCGAAGCCTGTTCCATAGGCACTGGCGTCGGGTTGCTGAGCAGGCTGTGAAAACCTGCCGGTGTGTTGAATGTCCAACCGTGTTGCTGCAACAGGGGTATCACCACGTTCCAGAAGGCATCCAGGTCAGCCTGGCCCACCTGCAATACCTCGGGCGGCGTAAAACGCACACCATCCCGCTCAATTTCTAGACACCCAACCGTGCTCCAAAACCGGGTGAAAGGCGTTACTTGCGCTGCGTCGGCCTCAAGCTTGGGCATTTCAAGCATGGCCCAGGCCGGGTACTGGTCGAACTTTGCTTGCGCTTGGGAATCCAAGTAGCGCATCAGCCAGGCTTCAATACGGTCCAGCCCATCGGCATTTTGATATTCAGGCGCAGCGTTTCGGGCCATGGTTTGTAACAAACCGGCTGGCAGGCCCGCAAAAGACTGGGCCCGCGAAGTGGCAGACAGGCGTTCCAGCGCCATTTCGGGCACAAGAATGTTGGGAACGAACACCCACAAAGGCGCATTGCTAGGTTTGGACACGGTTTTATTCACACTACAATGAGAGCGCCTTGAAACTTCAAGAGCGCATTTGAACAATTCGGGACAATTTGTGATTAGTTTACCCTTTGATGTTGAAATTGCACTGCGCTATGTGCGCGGTGGTGGCCATAGAAGCCGTGACAAATTCATTTCCTTTATTTCCGGATTGTCCATGGCTGGAATTGGGCTTGGTGTCGCAGCGCTGATCGTGGTGTTGTCCGTCATGAACGGCTTTCAAAAAGAGGTGCGCGATCGCATGCTGTCGGTGATTGCACACATCGAGGTACTGGCGCCCCAAGAGGGCTTTGACAACCCCGAAGCCTTGGTCGGTGCAATCAAGGCGGCCAACCCCAAAGTGATTGGTGCTGCGCCCTATGTCGCTGGCGAAAGTATGCTGGCGCACGGCGATCTTCTGCGCCCTGCCATTGTTCGTGGCATCGACCCTGCCCAGGAACGCGAAGTATCTGATTTCAAGGAAGTGATTTCTGGCAGCCTGAGCAACCTGCAAGCAGGCGAATTCCGCGTGGTGCTGGGGATCGAGTTGGCCAAACAAATTGGGGTCAGCGTGGGTGACCGCATCACGCTGATTGCGCCTTCCGGCCAAATGACGCCCGCTGGCATGATTCCGCGCCTGAAAGCCTTCGAAATTACCGCATTGGTGAGCACCGGCCACTATGAGTACGACAGCGGCCTGGTGTTGATGAACCTCGACGACGCTGCCCGCTTTTACCGCAGCCTTGGCCCAACCGGTATTCGCGTGAAGTTGAACGACATGGACGCTGCCCCGCTTGTGGCACGCGACATTGAACGCCAATTGCCACCCACCGTGTGGGTTCGTGATTGGTCGGTGCAAAACCGCACCTGGTTTGCCGCGGTACAAACCGAAAAACGCATGATGTTCATTATCTTGACGCTGATTATTGCGGTAGCCGCATTTAACCTGGTGTCGATGCTGGTCATGACCGTGAAAGACAAGCGCGGGGAAATCGCCATTCTGCGTACCTTGGGCGCCAGTCCGTTTGCCATTCAACGAATCTTCATGTTGCAAGGTGCACTGGTCGGCTGGATCGGTACTTTCCTGGGTGTAACAGCAGGTTGGTTGCTGGCCATTAATTTGGGCACCATTGTGCCCGCCATTGAACGGGCGCTTAGCGTTGAGTTTTTGCCAAAATCAATTTACTTCATCAGCCAGTTGCCTTCCGACCCTCGCGCAAGCGATGTGGTCACCATCGTAACCGTGGCCTTGGTACTCAGCGTGCTCAGCACCATTTACCCAAGCTGGCGTGCATCGCGTGCCGAACCTGCGGAGGCCCTGCGTTATGAGTAATGTTGTTCTGGAAACCAAAAACCTCAGCAAGGCATTCAAGGGGATCACGGCGAATGACCAAGCCACGCAAGTCATCAAAAACCTGAACTTTCAAGTGCAGGCTGGCGAAACCGTCGCGATTGTGGGTGCCTCTGGTGCGGGTAAAAGTACCTTGCTGCATGTGCTGGGTGGTCTTGAAAAAGCCGACAGCGGTTCAGTGCTTTGGGCGGGCCAGGCCATCGAGCCATGGTCTGTTCGCAAACTGGGCATGGAACGCAATAAAACCCTGGGCTTCATTTACCAGTTTCACCATTTGCTGCCCGAATTCCATGCGCTGGACAATGTGGCCATGGCCCTTCGCATTGGTGGTGAGAACAAACAGGTGGCCCGTGAAAAAAGTGCTGTGCTGTTGAAGCAGTTCGGGCTTGAGCACAGGCTGAACCATCGCCCCGCGGAATTGTCAGGTGGCGAACGCCAACGCGTGGCGATTGCCCGCGCCATGGTGACCAATCCGAAAGCCATTTTGGCCGACGAACCCACGGGTAATCTGGACCAGGAGACCGCCGACCAAGTGTTTGAAAGCCTGATTCACAGCAAGGCGGCCAACAAATCAGCCTTGATTATCGTGACGCATTCCATGGAACTGGCCCGCAAATGCAGCAAGGTGTTGCGTCTTGAGAAAGGTGAACTGAAAGCGGAATGAATCAGCTGGGTTAGCGAGTGGCGGAGACATTCCGCCTGCGCCTGCGAACCACAGCAATTCGAACACCAATGTTCCAGGCCAAACGCACACTGAAATATCCGAGTATCGACAAAGTCACCATCAGTGCGGGCAAACCAACCGCCAGCGAAGGGCCCATAGACAACATCCAGTCCACCATCGCGTGGGTGGAATCACCCCACGCTGACCAGTTCCATTCAGGAATCGGGGGTAAATTGCTTTCACCCAACCCACCCAGCAACAAATCGCCATAAGCCACAGCAATCAAGTACAACGGCACAATCGTGACCGGGTTGGTGTACAAGGTAACCGCAAAGGCAACTGGCATATTCACCTTTGCGACCAGCACCCAAAGGAGAGAACCAAAAATTTGAAATGGTCCGGGAATGAGCCCGCAGAACAAACCTGCCGCCACACCGCCCGCGATGCTTTTTCGATTCAATGCCCAAATATTGGGGTGCCCCAGAAAGCGCTTGAATGGCCGCGCCCACGGCAAGCGCTCAAAGTGGTCGACAGTGGGAAGGTACTTTCGAATTTTCCGACGAAACATGGCAAACTTTAAAGTATGTGGACCGACACGCACCTTCATCTTGATGCTTCTGAATACAACAGCGATCGCGCTGTCGTAGTTCAACGTGCGCGTGAAGTGCATGTTACCCGGTTTGTATTACCTGCCGTGGGTGCATTCAATTTTGATGCGGTAAAAAGCCTGGCTCACAGCATTCCGGGGGCGGTGTACTGCCTGGGCATACACCCCATGTTTGTAGACAACGCAAAAGAAGAAGACCTGCTGACCTTGAGGCAACAAATCGTGCTGTCTATGGACGACCCCAAGTTTGCAGGCTTGGGAGAAATCGGTCTTGATGGCTTTGTGCCTGGTTTGAACTGGGACAAGCAGGTGCGGTTTTTTCATGCACAACTCAAATTGGCACGCGATTTCGATGTGCCAGTGGTGATGCATGTTCGCAAGGCGCAAGACCCTGTTTTAAAAGGCCTTCGAATTTACAAACCACGCAGTGGCATTGCCCACGCATTCAATGGCAGCTTTCAGCAAGCGGATCATTTTCTGAGTTTGAACATGTGTCTTGGATTTGGCGGAGCAAGCACGTTTACCCGGGCACTTCAGTTGCGCCGATTGGCCACCGAGCTGCCTGAACATGCCATGGTGCTTGAAACTGACGGACCCGATATTGCACCGGAATGGATTAACAAACAACGCAACGCGCCCGAACACCTGCCGAGAATTGCACAAACAATTGCTGAACTGCGTAACTTGAGCATGCAAGAACTCTCTGAGCACACACAAGTGAACTCGCAACGGGTATTGCCTGCCCTCGCCCGTCAAGGCTAATCAAAGCCATCACCCGATCGCGTTCATCATTGGTGGACCTGATCGCCTTGGTGCAACCTTGCGGCTTTGCCTCGCCACCCGAATCACGCTGTGCCTTCCCTACCGCTGTTTACTGCAGCCTACCTGCTTAGCCTTCTGCTGTTTCACAACCAGGCCACACTGCCATGGGTGTGGAAAGTGGCCTATGGCACCTTGAGAGAAAACAATGTCGTTTTATTCGCCTGGGTAGCCGTTTTCCTGTTACTTGGCATTCGGGGTGGCGTTAGTCGGCAAGTCACTGAAAAACTAGGCTGGTTCATTCTGGGTTTTGTGATGGCACAGCTTTGTACTGGCATTCAGGCCGCTGCACATCAACAAGCGCAAGTACCCCTGGCCTGCAACAAGCAAACCATTCAATCTGAATTTCGGCTTCTTGAAAAAGCGTTTCGCGACAACAACGCACAAACCTGGTTAATCGAACACACGCCGCGAGACCATGATGTCGTCACCGAGTGTCTGGTTACGGGTGCGCGTCTGCAAACATTTGTCGAAAATGCCTCTGCATACCGTGAACTTCTGCCAGGCGAATACTTTCGGTCAACCGTTCGCATCAAATCGCCCAAGGCGCCTTTGCAACTGGAAGGTTTTGATGTTCATCGCCACTGGTTTGCCAACCGAATTGCGGGCACTGCGCAGTTCAAAAGCAAGCTTGAACAACTGCCTGAACAAACCACATTGAACCCGCTGGTCTGGATGGAACGGGCACGCCTGCAGATTGCAAGCACAATCGTCACTGCCTTACAAAGCCACCCTGAGCAAGCCTTGGTACTGGCCATGGTGGTGGGTGATCAAGGTTTGATCAGCCCTGAGGATCGGGAAATGTTCAGCGCAACTGGCATTGCACATTTGGTTGCCATTTCTGGTTTACACATCACCCTGTTCGCAATGCTTGCCGGCAAACTTTTTAATGCGCTGTGGCGTCGATCAACCCGGTTGTGTCTTCGCCTGCCAGCCCCCTTGGCAGGCAGCGCATTTGGCTTGCTGTTTGCTGTGTTATACGGCTTGATCGCAGGCTGGGGAGTGCCAGCCCAACGTACCGTGTTCATGCTGTTTGCGCTGTTTGTGGGGCAAATACGTGGCGGCATGCAAAGCAGCTGGGACACCTTTTTTCTCGCCTTGTTTTTAACCCTTGCCTTTGACAACTGGGCTGTGCTGGATGCGGGCTTCATTCTCTCCTTCGGTGCTGTAGCAGTGCTTATTTTTGTCACGCAGGGGCACTACCTCTTCATCAAGCCCAAGCAAGAACTAATCGCCAACGCAGTGAAAGCCCAATACACAGTAACCATTGGATTGATACTGCCCTGCGCGATGCTGTTTAACCAGCAGTCGCTGATCAGCCCTCTGGCCAATGCCCTGTCCATTCCATGGATGAGTTTTGTGAGCACGCCTCTGGCCTTGCTCGGTGGGCTGGTACAACAGCCGGTATTACTGTGGCTGGCCGCAAACAGCCTTGCCCTTCAGCGCAAATGGCTTGTGTATTTCAATGAATTGAACTGGGCTACGTTGCCGGTACACAACCAACCAGGGTGGATCAATGCCCTGGTGGCGCTGGGTTGCCTGGTTTTAATTTTGCCCGCAGGGCTGATCCCAAGATGGACAGGAATCGCGCTGATTGCCCTGCTTCTAATTCCACCGCCCAGGCCTGCACAGCACGACTTCTGGATGACCTTGATGGATGTGGGTCAAGGCACAGCAATCAGCATTCAAACCCAAAACCATCTCTTGATTTACGATGCGGGCCCGGCGTTCAACGCGCGCTCTGACTCTGCCAGGCGCGTGGTACTGCCCTGGATGGCTGCGCATGGTTATGAACGTGCCGATATGTTCATGCTGTCGCATGATGATGCCGACCATTCGGGCGGTGCTCCACTGTTGATACAGAAGGCACCTCCAATTCAATTCACTGCCTCGATCGACAAACAGCACAGCCTAAACCTGCTGGCGCACATGCAAAAAAGCAGCACCTCGCAATGCCACGCCTTAAAGCCATGGATCTGGGATGGCGTCGAATTCACTCCGGTGGGCATGGATACACCGGTACATTCACACCCGAAGTTATTGGCCAAAAACAATCAAAGTTGTGTATTAAAAATCAGCAATGCAAAACACAGCGTGCTGCTGACTGGTGACATCGAGGCGATTTCAGAGATGACCTTGCTGGCCCAACACGGCTCGAACGCCTTGAAATCCAGGGTTTTGCTTGTACCTCACCATGGTTCCAAAACCTCGTCCACCGCACCGTTTCTTCAAGCCGTACGGCCTGAATTTGCACTGATACAGTCGGGCTGGGAAAACCAGTTTGGTCATCCCCACAAAGTCGTGATTGAACGATACGAAGCCCTGGGCGTCCAATGGTTCAACACCGCCCAAAATGGTGCAATGAAGTGGAGGTTCAATCACCTGAACTTGCAGCCCGAGGTAGACAACGCGCACCAGCTACGCCGGCGCTACTGGCACATGCACGAAAGCGGTGCAAAAGGTCGTTAAGACTGTTAACTTTATGGCTGTGCGCGACACAATCAGCCTGCATGCGCTTGGCATGCTTCTTGTTACTTCAAGACTAAACAGAACAGGAATAATCAGCATATGTCATCTACACCCTTCGACGAAATGTACACGCACAGCGGAGAAGTGCGCCCGCATTATCAGGATTTTTCGCGTTGGCTCGAGATGCAATCTCCTGAGAAATTACAGAACAAACGCGCGGAAGCTGACCTTATTTTCAGAAGGGTGGGTATTACCTTTGCCGTCTATGGAGAAGAATCGGGCACAGAGCGATTGATTCCATTTGACATTGTGCCGCGGGTGATCAAGGCGGCTGAATGGAAAACACTGGAAGCTGGATTGCGCCAGCGTGTTCAAGCCCTGAACATGTTCTTGAAAGACATCTACAACGAACAGAAAATACTGGGGACCGGACTTATTCCACCTGAACAGATTTTCAACAACGAACAGTACCGCCCCGAAATGCAGGGCGTGAAAGTGGCGGGCGACATATACGCCCACATTGCTGGCGTTGATGTGGTGCGTGCCGGTGAAGGCGAGTTTTATGTACTCGAAGACAACCTGCGTGTACCTTCCGGTGTCAGTTACATGCTTGAAAACCGGAAAATGATGATGCGCCTGTTTCCGGAACTGTTTGCCCGCAATCGCGTGGCCCCGGTTGAACATTACCCGGATAACCTGCTTGAAAACCTGCGCTCGGTTTCACCACAAAACAGCAGCGACCCCACTGTGGTCTTGCTGACACCGGGCATGTACAACTCCGCTTACTTCGAACATGCGTTTCTGGCCCAGCAAATGGGCATTGAACTGGTGGAAGGCAAAGACATGTTTGTAGATGAGGAGGTGCTCTACATGCGCACCACTCAAGGCCCCAAACGCGTGGATGTCATTTACCGCCGGCTGGATGACGATTTTCTGGACCCCCTGGCATTTCGGGAAGATTCGCAACTGGGCGTGCCCGGCCTGTTGTCGGTGTACCGAGCCGGCAACGTGACTTTGGCCAACGCGATTGGCACAGGCGTGGCCGATGACAAATCGATCTACCCCTACGTGCCCGACATGATTCGCTTTTATTTAAGCGAAGAACCCATCATTCAAAACGTGCCCACCTGGCAATGCCGAAAACCTGAGCAACTGAAAGAAGTGCTGGCCCGACTACCCGAGTTGGTTGTAAAAGAAGTGCACGGCGCAGGCGGCTACGGCATGTTGGTGGGCCCGGCATCCACCAAAGCGCAAATTGAGGACTTCCGCCAAAAGCTGATTGCAGACCCCGGGAAATTCATTGCCCAACCCACATTGGCGTTGTCAACCTGCCCCACTTTTGTAGAACAGGGTTTGGCCCCCCGCCACATTGATCTTCGGCCGTTTGTGTTGTCAGGAAGCAAAGTCAGCCTGATTCCCGGTGGCTTAAGCCGGGTGGCACTGCGAGAAGGATCGCTTGTGGTGAATAGCAGCCAGGGCGGCGGCACCAAAGACACCTGGGTACTGGAACGATAAGGAGCAAACAAGATGCTGAGTAGAACTGCTGACCATTTGTTCTGGATGGCCCGTTACATTGAACGCGCGGAGAACACCGCCCGCATGCTTGATGTAAATGTACAAACCGCCCTGCTTCCCCAAGACCCGGAGAACGCAGAACAAGGCTGGCGCGCCATGCTGTCGATTTGTGAACTAACAGAGGCATTTGCCCAGAGACATGACGAAGTCAGCGCGGAGGCCGTGATTGACTTCATGGTAAAAGACCCCAGCAACCCATCGAGTATTTACTGCTGTCTTCAAGGTGCCCGCGAGAATGCGCGTGCCGTGCGTGGCGCACTGACCACCGAAGTTTGGGAAACCAACAACACCACATGGCTTGAACTGAAAAAAGTGTTGGCCGACGGCACGGTTGAACGCGACCCGTCTGAGTTTTTTGAATGGGTGAAGTTTCGCAGTCATTTGTCGCGCGGTGTCACCATTGGCACCATGCTAAAGGACGATGCCTTCCGCTTTATTCGATTGGGCACATTTCTGGAACGTGCTGACAACACTGCACGACTGCTGGATGTGAAGTTTCACAGCATGCCGTTCAGCCCCTTGGCCAATTTGAGCACAGCAGATCCCCACGCGGATTATTACCACTGGGCTGCCATTTTGCGTTCAGTGTCCGCGTTTGAAACTTACCGGAAGGTATACAGGGATGTGATTACCCCAGATCGTGTTGCAGAGTTGCTGATACTGCGTGATGACATGCCACGCTCGCTACTGGCTTCGTTGAATGAGGTGTGCGCCAACCTTGAAATGATTCGAAACGATTACTCGGCAAGCACGGAGCGCCGTGCAGGCAAGCTGCGCGCTGAGCTTTTGTATAGCCAAATTGATGACATTCTGCAAATGGGCTTGCATGCCTACCTCACCAACTTTCTTGAACGTGTCAATGATTTGGGCAACCGGATCAGCAAAGATTTCCTGGTGCCACTTGAGGCATGAAACTGCGCATTCAACACCACACCACCTACCGCTACACCTGGCCCGTGCTGTACAGCATTCAGCACGTGCGCCTTACCCCGCAACAGGACAACAAACAACGCATTCTTGACTGGAAAATAAAAACACCAGCCAAACACCACCGTGCCCGTGATCATCATGGCAACGAGGTGCATACATTTTCGGTGAATCAGCAGCACCGGGAACTCAGTGTGCTATCTCTCGGACATGTCGAAATTGATTCACTGAGCGATGGCTACATACCACCGCCGAAATTTTCGCTGAATCCATTGGTGTACACGCCCACCACGCCACTCACTCAATTCAGCGATGAAATGTGTGACTTTGCCAGTTTCGTCGCCGACACCCACATTCCGTTTGCCCATCGAATATTGACCCTTGCCCATGCCGTCGCCGACAGGGTTGTGTACACCAAAGGCAGCACGACCGTGGCGGACTCGGCACTGCAGGCCTTTGAAAATGGACAAGGCGTTTGCCAGGACCATTCGCATGTGATGTTGGCATGCCTGCGAGCGCACCGTATTCCGGCGCGATATGTCAGTGGTTACTTTTTCAATCCCAATGTGGAGCAACACGATAGCCATGCGTGGGTTGAAGTGTTCGATGAGAATCGCCAGCAGTGGCTGGGGGTAGACGCCACCCACAAAGCCTTGGTGCAGGGCAATCACTGCCGCCTGGCAGTGGCCAAAGACTTCACGGGTGCATCACCCATTCGCGGCGTTCGCACTGGAGGCGGGCAAGAAAGCCTTGATGTGCAAGTGATGATTGAGCGGGTTGGTTAGATCACCTGCTGGTTTTATAGCCCAATTGGCTTGGGTTCCGATCTCTCG
>NZ_DFOZ01000013.1:0-65840 GCF_002377005.1 Limnobacter sp. UBA3528
TCAAAAAGGGATCAAGCGGTTTTCTGTGCGGCACAAGTAACCCATGCCGAGTTGACAACCAACAGCAGCGGCGTACCTTCAAGCTCAGATCACAAATCACCTAGCGGCGGTTACTTCTGCAACCCACGCCTGGTTTGCCAAATACCACTGCACCGTTTTCCGAATGCCAGTCTCGAAAGTTTCAACCGGCTTCCACCCCAACTCGCGTTCAATTTTTCGCGCATCAATGGCGTATCGGCGATCATGCCCTGGGCGGTCGGTGACAAACGCAATTTGTGTTGAATAAGAAACGCCATCTGCACGTGGCTGCAATTCATCCAGCAATGCGCAAATCAATTTCACCACATCGAGGTTGGCTTTTTCGTTCCAGCCACCAATGTTGTAAGTGTCGCCCAGCACGCCGTTTTCAAGCACGGTGCGTATGCCGCGGGTGTGGTCTTCAACAAACAGCCAATCGCGAATTTGCTGGCCGTCGCCATACACCGGTAGCTGCTTTCCGTTCAAGGCATTCATGATGCACAAAGGAATCAGTTTTTCCGGAAAGTGATATGGCCCGTAATTGTTGCTGCAGTTGGTGGTCAACACAGGCAAGCCATAAGTGTGGTGCCAGGCACGCACCAAGTGATCGCTGGCAGCTTTGCTGGCCGAATAAGGGCTGTTGGGCTCGTATCGCTTGGTTTCTGAAAACGGTGCGTCTTCTGGTTTCAGCGTGCCATAAACCTCGTCGGTGCTCACATGCAAAAACCGAAAACCAGCCTTGGCCTCGCCTTCCAAGCTGTTCCAGTATTCACGTGCGCATTCCAGCAAACGGTAGGTGCCAACCACATTGGTTTCAATAAATTCACCGGGCCCAAGAATCGATCTGTCCACATGGCTTTCTGCCGCAAAGTTCAACACTGCGCGGGGTTTGTGCTGTTCGAAAATGGTGCGAACGGCATTCACATCACCAATAGAGGCGTGTACAAATGTGTGTTCAGGTCGCTTAAGCACTGAGCCCAGTGTGCTCAAATGGCCGGCATAAGTTAAGGCATCCAGGCTAACCACAGGCTCAATGCTGTGCTCAAAATGCTGGCGCACAAAGCACGAGCCAATAAAACCTGCGGAACCCGTAACAAGTAAAGTCATGATCGATCGGTAAATTGCTTAGAATAAAACCTGAACTAAAAAAATACACAATAAGTCACAATATCAATTGTGCACGTCAGGGCAGTATTTCAATTATCACAGGCAACAGCCAACTTTTTAATTTATTAGGGACAGAACATGACTATCAATGGGAAACTCATTACACGCCTGGGCTTGATCGCCGTGGCCTCCTCACTTGCAGCAGCGTGCGTGGCTGTAGCGCCATTGCCCAACAACGACCAACCCGCGGAAAACAGCAGCACGTCGGCCACCATGTGCAACATCGAAGGCAAACAGCAACAAGATTTGTCGGACGGCACCACCAAAGCCAACGTGACACAGTCTTGCGAAGAAACCGTGATCTACATTGAAAACCAGCACAAAGAACACCCCAAGCGCTGCCGTGTACTGGTGGGCGCACAGCTGACCGAGCTTTACATCATGCCCGGCGAAAACCGCACATTGACCCAAACAGGCCCAGTGACACGCAACACTGTGCAGGTGGGTTGCATCAACGACTGGAACCGCCCCAAGTAAGCACAGCGTAAGCCAAGGTTAACTTTGGTTAAAAGTTGTCTTTTACATTTCATACTGATTTAACATTCCACTGGTGCTAATTCGGTGTTATGGGAAATCAGTATGAAAACAGTCTTGTTGCTTGATGACGCACGGTCCATTCGAAGCGTGTACGCGGAAGTAATCCGCCAAGCGGGGTTTGAAGCCCAAACTGCATCCAGCGCCGAAGAAGGTTTGCAATACATTGTCGACCATGGCACGCCCGACCTCATCGTGACGGACATCAACATGCCGGGCATCAGCGGCCTGGAATTTTGCAAACGGGTGCGGAATGTGGCCAAACACACACCCATCATTGTCATGAGCGCATTGTCCGACAAAGGTTTGGTGGCCGAGGCCAAAACGGTCGGGGTTCAAGGCTGGATGTTAAAGCCAGTAGAACCCGAGTACTTCCTGAACAAGCTGAAATCAATATTGGGTGAAGTTCAGGCTTTGTCCAGCTGACTTTGGGCCAGTTCCACACTGCGTTCAGCGCCCAGCACATTGAGCAACACAATCACGCGTTGATCACTTTTCCGGGCCGCAATTTTGCCCATCATGCCTTCGAATGTGCCTTCGGCCACACGCACTTCGCCGCCTACCTCCAACTCATTCAGCTTGAGCAAATCGATTACGGAATCAGAGTCGACCTGGTGTTGAATCAACTCGATCAATTCAATTGGCACCACTGAAGGCTTGCCGCCAAACTTCACCAAATCGACGCAGCCTTTGGTTGAGCGCAGCTTGGAAAAATCGCTCACCCCCACCTCCAGCTGAATAAACATATAACGTGGAAACAGGGGTTCAACCACCTGCACAGTGCCCTGCCCGGTCTTGCGTTTTTGCACGCGGGCCTGGGGGAAAAACACGCTGTAGTTCTGGCGTTGCAGGTTTTCCAGCGCCACAGTTTCCTGGCGGGGCTTGGTGTACATCACATACCACTGGGCCATGGTGTTGCATTCTTCGAAATAAGGCACAGGCCGCATTCTAAACCCTTCAAAGCGCATGATAAACAACAGTTTTCATAATTGATATTCGTAATACGAGTAATTATCGTTTAGTATTCTATCTTCATAAAATTCAAACCTACTACAGCAATCAACATGAAACTCAAACCTGTCTCACTGGCACTGCTCAGCTTGGGCCTGCCTGCTTTGGCCATGGCCCAAACCACCAACAATCAGCTTGAGGAAGTCGAAGTTCAAGCCCGCGAGCAAGGCAGCTATTCCAGCAATGCCGTGCAGGTGGGTACCTTCCGCGACACAGCCCCCATTGATGTCCCGCTCACCGTGAACTCGGTAACCCGTGAGGTGCTGGATGCACAATCGGCCACCACCCTGTTCGGCGCACTGCGCAACACTGCTGGTGTTACCCGCTCGCAACTGAACGGCTCCACCTACGACAACATCGCCATTCGCGGCATTCTGGTTGAAAACCGCGGCAACTATCGTTTGAATGGCTCGCTGCCCATTATTAACCTGGTCGACGTGCCGCTTGAAAACAAACAGCAAGTGGAAGTGCTCAAGGGCGCATCTTCCCTGTACTACGGTTTTATTCCACCCTCGGGCGTTGTAAACCTGGTCACCAAGCGTGCGGGCAACAAACCCGTGCTCAGCCTTAGCCAAAGTGTGAATGAACATGGCGGCGCCACCACGCACCTGGACTGGGGTCGCAAGTTTGGCGACAACAATAGCCAAGGCCTGCGGGTTAATTTGGTGAAAGGCTCAGAAGACATTGGCGTGAACAACTACAGCGGCGAACGTGAACTGGCCAGCATTGCCTACGACTGGAAAATCACCGACCGCTTAAGCTTTCGCTTCGACGTGGAACACTACGAAAAATCAGTCAGCGAACAGGCGGCCATTCGATTGCTGCCTGCGGTCAATGGCCGTGTAACGTTACCCCCAGTGCCCGACAACAAAACCAACCTGGCTGGCGAATGGCAGCAATACGATGCCAACGCACAAAACTACCTGGCCCGCGTTGACTATGTACTCAGCGACTCATGGGGCGTGTTGTTTGAAGCTGGTTACGCTGAAACCACACGCGATCGAGCGTTCTCGCGTTTTCAAGATTACGACCTGAACACCGGCGAGGGGCAGCTGCAAATTTTTTACAGCCGCGACCAACAATTCGACAACACCAACTACCGGGGTGAAATTTACGGTGAAGTGGTTACCGGGCCCATTACACACAACCTGTCGTTTGGCTACACCACCAATACCCGCGCCAGCAACACACCGGGTGTAACTGGCACACAAAGCCTGTTCAACCAAAATCTGTACAACCCCCGTGAAATTGCGCCGCAAAATGTCACCTTCACAGGCGCCTATTCTGCGGTCACCATCGATGATCAAGGCTTGTATGTATTCGACCGCATGCAATTGAATGAACAATGGCAAGTGCTGGCAGGCCTTCGCCGTGGCGACTACCGCACCGAAGACCTGCGCGTGGCAGCCGACGGAACACGCACTGTTCGCCTATACAACGCACAGGAAACCACACCTTCGGCCGCGGTGGTGTACAAGCCGCGCCAGGATGTGTCGTTGTATGCCAGCTATGTGGAGGGCCTTGAGGAATCGGGCCAGGCACCGGCAACTTCTGCCAACGCATTCCAGTTGCTCGACCCCGCAGAATCGGAACAAGTTGAAGTGGGCGCCAAGTTCAATGTTGGCCAAAACAGCCTGGCACAAATCGCCTATTTCGACATTGAACGTGCCTCTACATTCGAAGACCCAACAACCAGCGTGTTCGGCCTGAACGGCAAAGCAAATTACAGCGGGTTCGAAATGGCATGGACTGGCGAATTGAACAAGCAACTTTCACTGGCTGCCTCGGCCTTGCTGATGGACGCTGAATTGCAAAACGATGGCAACCCAGCCACTGTGGGGCGTGTGCCTGAAAACACCGCCGAAAAAACCGCCAGCCTGTTTGCGGAATACCGTTTGATCAGCGTGCCGGGCTTAAGCTTTAGCGGTGGTTTGTACTACACCGGCGAGCGTGCCGTGAACGACCAAAACCAGGCGTTTATTGGCGGCTACACCGTGGCCTCGTTGGGCGCACGTTACTCAACTGTCATTGGCAGCACGCCCACACAGTTCCAGTTGGTGATCGACAACCCCACCAACAAAAACTACTACAGCACAGCGGGCAATGATTTGATTGGTGTGGGCACACCCCGAACCATCAAGGCAATTGTCAGCGTCGATTTGTAATCAACCCAAACTTGTGAAAGCAACACCCTGTTCGTCCTTCGGCGACAGGGTTGGCGTTGCCACACCGGCCCGCCTCAAGGGCCACTCAATATTCAACACCGGGTCGTTCCAGGCCATGCAATGTTCGTGTTCGGGGCAGTGGTGCTCGGTCACCTGGTAGCTGGTGATCGCGGTATCGGTCAGCGTTAAAAAACCATGTGCAAAACCAGGCGGTATCCACAACTGCACATGGTTGGTGTCGCTTAGCTCACAGCCAAACCACTGGCCAAATGTTTCCGAATTTTCACGCAGGTCCACGGCCACATCAAACACAGCACCGTGCACCACTCGCACCAACTTGCCCTGCGCCTTGGGTGCGGTTTGCCAGTGCAGGCCACGCAACACCCCGCGCTTTGAAAGCGATTCATTGGTTTGCACAAACTCAGGCTGAATGCCCGCCACCTGCTTGAAAGTTTTCGCATTGAAGCTTTCAAAAAAATGACCGCGTGCATCGGTGTACACGGTGGGTGTCAGTAACAACAAACCTTGCAGGGGAGTTGGATTGCATTGCATGTTCACCGCCCCGCCTCAAGCAAGCCAAGCAAGTAATCGCCATAGCCACTGTTGCGCAGCGGCTTGGCCAGTGCAGCAAGCTGAGCCGAGGTAATCCACTGGTTGCGCCATGCAATTTCTTCAGGGCAACTTACCTTTAAGCCCTGCCTGCGCTCAATGGTTTGAATGAAGTTGGCGGCATCCAGCAAACTGTCTGCGGTACCGGTATCCAGCCAAGCCTGCCCGCGCCCCATGTGCTGCACTTCAAGCTGCCCCATGGTTAGGTAAGTTCGTATTACATCGGTAATTTCAAGTTCGCCACGGGCTGAAGGCGTTAAACCTTTGGCAATGCTGGCAGCCTGGCCATCAAAAAAGTACAGGCCGGTTACCGCCTGTTTGCTTTTGGGTGCCGCAGGTTTTTCTTCCACACCAATTACAGTGCCCTCGGCGTTCAGTTCTAGCACGCCGTAGGCCTGGGGGTTGGCCACTGAATAAGCAAACACGGTGGCACCGCGCTTTTGCCCATAGGCATACTGCATTTGGCGAACCAGGTTTTGGCCATAAAACAGGTTGTCGCCCAACACCAAGGCACAAGGCTCGCCTTGCAAAAAGGGTTCAGCCACGATCAGCGATTGCGCAACACCACCAGGCGTAGCCTGCACTGCGTAATCAATGCGCATGCCCCAACGGCTGCCATCGCCCAGCAAGTGCTCAAATCGCGGAGTGTCGTGCGGGGTTGAAATAACAAGTACCTCTCGTACACCCGCCAACATCAAAGTGCTTAGGGGGTAGTAAATCATGGGCTTGTCGTACACCGGCAGCAGTTGTTTGCTCACAGCGGCAGTGGCCGGGTACAAGCGGGTGGCTTGCCCACCGGCCAACACAATGCCTTTGCGGTTCATGTTTTAACCTGCGTTTGTTGTTCTGCTCCCAGTTTACGGAATTTGCAGGGTTTGCGCCAACCGCGCCAACACATCCAGGCCCTTGCCCAGCAAGCCCAGTTGTTCGCTCGGGGCTTCCAGTTCAGCCAACTGCGTGCGCATGGTTTTTACATGCCCGGCCAACTCGCCAAGCTCTTTTTTCGCCTTCGCACTCAATGCTACATAACGGGCATTCTCGGCATTCACAAAAGCAAGGTAAGCAGCAGCCAAAACCTGCTGGTGTTCTTTGCGTTGCTCGGCGCTAAACAGTTCCACATCGATCAAATACAAAGCAGAAAACACAGCATGCACGTCGGTTTGAAGGGTTTCAAAATCATGGGGTGTCATGGGTGTTGTGCTCATGGGTATTGGCTGCCTGAATATTGGAATTAAGTTGATCAAAAACGCCCTGCAAATGCTCGAAACTGCCCTCGCCCCGCAGCACATTCACCCACGCGTGTTGCATGTCAATACTGGCTGCCTTGGCCTGCTCCAGCAGCTCGATGGTGGGCACTTGCTTCGTGTGTTTAATCCAGGCGTTCTTCCAGGTTTCGCCCAGCTTTTTGTCCTCCACAAAAGGCTTCAATACTTTCTCGCGATACTCCACTTGGCGGGCCAATGTTTCGCGCTGGGTAATCCACTGTATTTGTTCTTGCAAAATTTGCTGGTTCAACAACAAGGCGAGTGCAACGGGTTTAGCGCTGCGCTGCAGTTCTTCGCGCACTTGTGCGCTGTGCCGCCAGCTGGCCACATGCCCGGCCAAACCGGCCACTGCCTCCTTGCTTACGCGGGGTATGCCGCCCACATCGGGCGCTTTGTTCAAGGCCTCCACCAGTTTTCGCAAAGCCCGTGTGGTGCCCGTGCTGGTGTCGCCTTTGGCCAGTGCGCTTAGCTCGGCAAAATAAAGCGCCTGCGTGTCGAAGTAATCGCTGGTGGTTTGCAGCAAGGCTGCTCTTTGCTGCATGGCTTGCGTTTGCACCAACAACGTTGCGTTGTCGCGGGGCAAATTCGGCAACAAGTCGGCGGTGAATTCAAGGGTGTGGTCTAGCGCAAAACTGTTTACTTTTTTCAGAGTGGTGGTGTACTGCTTCCCTGTGGTGGCCAGGCCTTCAACCTGCAAGGGAGTTTTGCTGGCGCATGCTGCGGTAAGTACCACAGCAACACACACCGCAAAGCGTGAAATCGATTGAAGCAAGAAAACCTCCAGTGCCTGAAATGATGTTGGGCACCTAAAATACGTGGAAACTTTCCAGGGTGAGAACCACCAAATTGGGTTACAAAAACTAGGGGTCACCCATTTAGACATTGCCTGCCGGGTGCCTCACCACTTATGCTTAGTGCAATCTACTTATTGCTCTATTTATGAAAGCCGAAGACCCGCACCAACTCACCATTCTGCGTGAGCAAACCAAACTTCTGTTCGAGCACCTGCCCTTTGTTTTGTACGGTGTCATGGCTTCATCGGCTGGTCTGGTCGCTGTGCTTTGGCACACCGGCCAAGGCACTGCGCTACTGCTGTGGTTGCTGGCGGTGTACATGTTGACTGGTTTGCGTTGGTGGGTGCGACGGCATTTCAACAAGCTGGGTGCACATTTCGACCCGCAGCACTGGATACAAGTGGCCATTCAGTTCACGGCAGCGTCAGGTATTTTGTGGGGATTCGCGGGTGTCATGTTTTTCTCAACCGACCCCATGGTGCTGATGACACTGGCTATTTTTCTCGCGGCCATGGTGGCTGGTGCGGTGTCTTCCCATGCCTGCCACACCCCCGCCTACGCTGCGTTTGCGCTGCCGGCGTCACTGCCTTTCATCGCACGCTGTTTGTGGGAAAACACACCCTTCCTTTGGGTGCTGGGCAGCGTGGCATTTGTTTATGTGCTCATCAATATTCACTATGGGCGCAACCTGCAAAATATGGTGATTCAGTCCATTCGTTTGCGCTTTCAAAACGCCGAACTCATCAGCGAGCTGACCTTGCAAAAGCGGGTGGCCGAGCAGGCCAGTGTGGCCAAAACACGTTTTCTGGCGGCGGCCAGCCACGACCTGCGGCAACCCGTGCAAGCCATCGAATTGTTGGTGGATGCACTAAGCGAAGACCTGGCCAACCACCCCAGCAAAGGCTTGCTGGACCGTATTCAAGAAGCCGGTTATGGGCTGCGCAACCTGCTGAATGCCTTGCTGGATTCTGCAAAAATAAACGCGGCCGCCATTACTGCCAAGCCACGCCATGTTCAACTGGCACCTTTGCTTAAACGCATTTGCAACGAACTGGCCACCCAGGCGCAACACAAGGGCCTTGATATTCGTGTGGCCAAAACCAAGGCCTGCGCTTACACCGACCCAGCCTTGCTTGAACTGGTTGTTCGCAACTATGTGGAGAATGCGATCAAGTACACCCCCGAAGGACGCGTGTTGATTGGCTGCCGCAAACAACACGGGCAAATTCGGATTGAAGTACACGACACTGGCATAGGCATTCCCGCCAGCGCCCAAGAAACCGTGTTTCAAGAGTTTTACCAACTGGGCAACCCCGAGCGCGACAAAGCCAAAGGCCTGGGCCTTGGCCTGTACATTGCGCAAAGCCTGGGCAAATTGTTGAACCACGACATTGGTGTGAATTCCACAGTGGGCAAGGGCTCGATGTTTTACATTACCGTGCCACAAGGCGATGCCAGCCACTTGATGGACGAGCCCAGCCGCGCGCAAGCCGGCGGGAAAACCCCATTGACGGGCAAAACTGTGTTGTTGATTGACGATGACGATTTGGTGCGCGCCAGCGTGACAGAAATGTTGAGCCGCTGGCAATGTTCAACCATTGCCGCTGAAGACGCGGAAACCGCATTGCGCATTTTAATGGCCCGCGGCCGAATGCCAGATGCGATTGTGGCCGACTACCGCCTGCGCAACAAAAGCACCGGCGTGCAAGCCATACAGTCATTACAAGCACAGCTTGGAAATGTGCCCGCCGTAATATTAACTGGGGACACCGCCCCCAGCCGAATTCAGGAAGCCAGAAACTCAGGCTTCCTGATTTTGCACAAACCGCTCAGTGGCGTGCAGCTGCGAAGTACCTTGAGTGAGTTGATGAGTACGAAGGTGAGTAGCTAAGCCACTGTATCAATCAAGCCCTTCCGTACACGTCATCAAAGCGCACAATGTCGTCTTCTTCAAGGTAGTCGCCGCTTTGCACCTCAATCATCACCAGGTTCAGCACGCCCGGGTTCACCAAGCGGTGCCTGTTCCCTGCGGGAATGTAGGTTGATTCATTCTTGCGCACCAAAAACACATTCTCGCCGTTGGTGACTTCAGCAGTGCCACTCACCACGATCCAGTGCTCGCTGCGGTGGTGGTGCATTTGCAAGCTGAGGGACGCGCCCGGCTTTACTTCAATGCGCTTAATTTTGTAGCCAGCTGAGTCTTCAAGCACAGTGTAGGTGCCCCAAGGGCGGTGTACCGTGGGGTGCAAGTTCACCAACTCGCTGCCTTGTGCCTTCAGGGTTTCAACCACTTTCTTCACATCCTGGTGGCGGCTTTTGTCGGCCACCAGCAATGCATCGGGCGTGTCAACGATCAACAGGTTTTCAACGCCCAAAGTGGCCACGGCCCGGTTGCCCAAGCGCACATGGGTGTTGTTGCTATCAATTGAGATCAGTTGGCCTGCGCCTTCTTGCTGCACTGTGTTGCCCTGTGTGTCGGGTGTGCATTGCTCAGCCAAGGCGGCCCAGCTGCCAATGTCGCTCCACTGAAAACTGGCCGCTACCACCGCCACATTGCTGGCCTTTTCCATCACGGCATAATCAATGCTGATGTCGGGCAAGTTCGCAAATTCGTCTTTGTTGAACGTAAATACGCTGCCGCTTGCCTTTGCATTTTTGCTTTCTTTGGCGCTGGCCCACACTGCATTTGCCTGGGCGGCTACGCTAGGCTCGTTCTGCTCAAGGGCTTGCAACAAGTCGCTTGAACGCAGTGCAAACATGCCCCCATTCCACACATACTGGCCGCTGGCCAAATACTCCATGGCCAGTTCAAGCTTGGGCTTTTCAACAAAACGTTGCACTGCAAATGCACCGTTAATTTCGTCGACAGGCGCACCTTGCTGTATGTAACCAAAACCGGTTTCAGGCGTGCTGGGGGTAATTCCGAAGCAAGTTAACCAACCCTTGCGTGCAGCCGCCACGGCTTGCTGCGCAACACGCACAAACTCGGCAACAGGGTTAATTAAATGGTCGGCGGGCAACACCAGCAGCACCGGGTTTTCGCCGGGGTAGCGTGCTTGCGCCCACTGCGCGGCCAGGGCAATGGCAGGTGCTGTGTTGCGGCCTTGCGGCTCCAACAGCTGATGCAGGGCCATATTGCCGCCCTCGCTGTTCAACACAGGCATGCATTCGTCTTGCAGTAAAAATTGATAGCTTTCATTGCTCACCAACAACACATCGCTTGAATCAGCCGCTTTGGCCAACGCAGCAGCACGCCGCACGGTTTGCGCAATCAGGCTTTCAGCGCCTACTTTCAAAAAGGGCTTTGGAAAGTTTTTGCGCGACAAAGGCCACAAACGGGTGCCTGCGCCACCACACAAAATTACGGGGATCACTCGTTTGCTGTTGGTCATGGTCTACCTATTCCTGAAAGTACGCTTTCGTGTGTTCATGCACCTGCGGGTTGTTCAACAACTCGGCCACAGGCATCCATACATAATCATTGTGTTGGGCTTTGGGCAACTCATTCAAACCACCCAAACCTGGCAAATGTTGCTCGGCATTCAAACGGTGGGCCAACACCACATAGTGCGTGCCCACGCCTTCGGTACCCGCAAAGTTGTCGGGGTAGTGGTGTTCATAAACCCCGGCGAATAAATTGGCTCGTGCAAGCTTCACTTGCACACCCAGTTCAAGCAGCAACAAGCGCTGAAAAGCCTGCTGCAAAGTTTCACCCTTGCGCACCACACCACCGGGCACAAACCAGCAGTGTTGTGCGGGCTTGTTGTTTCGCCAACCCAGCAGCACTTCCTGGCGTGCATTGGTCACAACAAGGTCGATAGACACCAATGGTGTTCGTTCAACTACCTCGGCCCATTGCTGCAGGTTCCACCACATCACTATGCTTGCCTCAAGCCTTCCACATTCTTCAAAAACCAGTCATAGGTTTTCTTCAAACCGGTATCCAGATCAATGCTGTATTGCCAACCCAAACTTTTTAAGCGGTCTACATTCATCAACTTGCGCGGGGTGCCATCGGGCTTGGTGGTGTCAAACACCAACTTGCCTTCAAAGCCCACCACGCGCTGCATGGTTTCTGCCAGTTCACGAATGGTGCAATCTACGCCTGTGCCCACATTGATATGGCTCAGCATGGGCTGTGTATTGGCTTTGTAGGTTTGTTCATCCAGCAGCAGCACATGCACACTGGCTGCGGCCATGTCGTCTACGTACAAAAATTCACGCATGGGTGTGCCTGTACCCCACACCACCACCTCGGTATCGCCGCGCAATTTGGCCTCATGAAACCTGCGCATCATCGCCGGAATTACATGGCTGTTTTCGGGGTGAAAGTTGTCATTCTCGCCATACAAATTGGTGGGCATTACGCTGCGGTAATTGCGGCCGTATTGGCGGTTGTAACTTTCGCACAATTTAATGCCCGCAATTTTCGCCACGGCATAGGGCTCGTTGGTGCATTCCAAAGTGCCGGTCAGCAAGGCTGTTTCTGTCATGGGCTGCTCGGCCAGCTTGGGGTAAATACAGCTTGAACCCAAAAACAACAAATGCTGGCAATCATTGGCATGTGCGGCATGCACCACATTGCATTCCATCATCAGGTTCTGAAAAATAAACTCGGCCGGGTAGGTGTTGTTGGCATGTATGCCACCCACTTTGGCGGCTGCCAGCACCACGGCGTCGGGCTTCTCGGCTGCAAAAAATTCATTCACCTCAGCCTGGTTGCACAGGTCGAGTTCGGCGTGGGTGCGCACCACAATGTTGCTGTAGCCCAGGGCGTTCAAGCGGCGCACAATGGCGCTGCCCACCATGCCCCGGTGGCCTGCCACATATATTTTTGAATTGAAGTTCAACATGAATGGCAGCCTTTACTCGCGGCTTACTGCAACGCTGTAGCCGTGTTGCTTCAACAGGGCGTGTTGGCGTGCAGCGTCCAAATCGACCTGCACCATTTCTCTCACCATCTCGTGCACGGTAATTTTCGGTGTCCAACCCAATTTGTTTTTCGCCTTGCTGGGGTCGCCCAACAAAGTTTCCACTTCCGCAGGGCGGAAGTAGCGCGGGTCTACCTGCACCACCACATCGCCTTCTTTCAGTGCGGGTGCCTTGTCGCCCTGCACTTTCACCACAATGCCTTTTTCATCCACGCCACTGCCCTCCCAGCGTAACGTTACGCCCAACTCAGCAGCAGTCATTTCAATAAACTGGCGCACGCTGTATTGCACACCAGTGGCAATTACAAAATCGTCGGGCGTTTCCTGTTGCAGCATTAGCCACTGCATTTCAACATAGTCTTTCGCATGGCCCCAGTCGCGCAGTGCATCCATATTGCCCATGTACAGGCATTGCTCCAGGCCCACTGCAATGTTGCTCATGCCGCGCGTAATTTTTCGGGTTACAAAAGTTTCACCACGGCGTGGGCTTTCATGGTTGAACAAAATACCGTTGCAGGCATACATGCCATAACTTTCACGGTAGTTCACCGTAATCCAGTAGGCGTACATTTTCGCCACAGCGTAGGGGCTACGGGGGTAAAAAGGTGTGGTTTCCTTTTGCGGAATTTCCTGCACCAAACCATACAGTTCTGAAGTACTGGCTTGGTAAAAACGGGTTTTCTTTTCAAGGCCCAAAAAGCGGATCGCTTCCAGCAAACGCAACGTGCCCATGGCATCTACATCGGCGGTGTATTCCGGGCTTTCGAAACTCACCGCCACATGGCTTTGTGCGCCCAGGTTGTACACCTCGTCGGGTTGAACCTGCTGAATAATGCGGGTCAGGTTAGAGCTGTCAGTGAGGTCGCCGTAGTGCAATTTAAAGCGGGCGTTTTCAACATGCGGGTCTTCGTAAATGTGGTCTACGCGCTGAGTATTGAACAGCGATGCACGGCGCTTAATGCCATGCACTTCATAGCCTTTACTCAACAAAAATTCAGCCAAATACGAACCATCTTGCCCGGTTACACCGGTGATCAACGCGACTTTAGTCATTGCAGGGGTGCCTTGCTTTAATTGAACTCAAAGCGAAAGCTTAAAGTGCTCCGGTTAAAACACAAAGCAAGACCTTCCAAATTTTTGTAAGATATATAAGTCGATTATCAAATAAAATTATTTTTAATGAATATTACCAACAACCCAAATGAGTACCCCTTGCTGAAAAACCAGCTCGACCTGGCCACCCTGGTTCGCACCCAACGCCTGCAAGCTGGTGCCAAGGGCGGAAAAATGACAGCACAAACCCTGGCTGAACTCGCGGGTGTTAGCCGCGACACTGTTTTCCGCATTGAACGCGGCGAAGACGTTTCATTTTCCACCGCCATGGCTGTGCTGCGGGTTTTTGGCTTGGGGCTAAGTGCTGCGCCCGTGCAATGGCCCACCTTGAACACCGCACAACAACACTTCAAAACACAGTGACGGCGCCCCAACAAATTCAAACACTGCAGGTGTTCAACGGCGGCAAACCCTGCGGCTGGTTGGGGCAAACAGCTACGGGCTTTTGGTTTCACTACGCCAGCAATACGCCACAGCAACACTGGGTCAGTTTGCTAATGCCACCCAGCACCAATTTTTATCAGCAGGCTGAATTGTTTCCAGTGTTTGCTCAACACCTTGGTGCGCCTGCCTGCTCCTACGCCGATGCGTTCAGCCAACTGATCCAACTCAATGGTCAACAACTGGGTTCGCTCAGTTTGGCCAACCCAGACAACCCCGTGGTTACTCCACCACTTCGCACACCACCGCGGCTAGAACCCGGGCAACGCGCACTTATCGCGAACCCAAACACTTCCACGGTTCGCCGCCCTTTTGCCGACACCATGGTGCACCACCCCAGTTGCTGGCCGCTTATTCAAACCCTGCAACAACTGAAAAAACAAGCCGACCCCAACAATCGCCTGCACGGCCTGCGATGGGCATATCAAGCCCAACTGCTGGACCAATGGGTGGAACATCCGCGGCCTGACTTAGCCCCTTATCAGCAGGACCTGTATGGGTTCGAGGCAGTACACGCCGTGCTCAAGCAAAACCCGCAACAGTTCCAAACACTGGCGGAGAACAGCAACCGGTTCGCCCAAGTACTGCATGAAGTTGCGCGCACTTACTGCAAAAACTTTTCAGCTGAAATTGAGCTGCTGCAAAAGCTTCTGCCTTTCATCTCGCGGGGGCACCTGCAAGCAAGCCTGGTGTACCAGCAACAAACAGCGCGCACATCGCGCCCCATCGTATTGGGTCTGGACTATCTTCCACTACAGTAGAATTTAAACAACTCGACGGATTTTTGGATTGAAAATTCTATTTCGCTGGAATTTTTGCAAATCGAGCGGTATGATCAAGTTTAATTCTGGTCGAGTAGAATTTATGAAGAAAGTCTCCCCATCTCCCACACCAAGCACCGACTCCCCCTGCGAGCCGGTATCCATTGGCCTTTTCATCAAAGCCGCCCGCACCCAGCAGGGCCTGACCATTGAGCAGGCCGCTGCACTGGCTGGTGTCAGTTTGGGCACCTTTGTGGCGGCCGAAAATAAAACCGCAACATTAAAGCTGGCCACAGTTTTCAAAATTCTGAACAGTCTTGGAATAAAGCTTCATGCGCGGTTGCAGAATACACAAGCCGGGGAGGCTCATGGCTGGTTCTGAGCATCAAACCCTGGGCCTATACATGGGTCAACAACATGTGGCCACCATACAGTTTGAGTACACACGCATTCATTACTTTGAATACACCCCGGAATGGCGACAACAAGGCTTCGCACTTTCACCACACCTGCCACTTCAAGGCCCGACTGGCGAAAAAGCAGCCAACCTGTTTTTACGCAATATGTTTCCCGAAGGCAGCGTGTTCGACAAAGCGCTGCAATACCTTGCCATCAGCAAAGAAAACCACTTTGCAATTCTGGGCACACTTGGCCTTGAAGCCCCGGGATCACTGGCTTTGGCAGCAAATATTGAACAACTCCAACAACCCGCACAATTCCAGCCCCTCGATTTGCACGAACTGGAAAAACGACTGAACGACAGTGATCGAAACCTGGCCATTTGGAACGGAAAAGTGCGCCTGTCAGCTGCTGGCGTGCAAGACAAAATCAATGTAATGAAACACCCTACACAAGGGTTGGGGTTTGCAGACGGGGCTTGGGTGTCTACTCACCTCTTGAAATTTGAATCGCCCAATGCACCCGGGTTGGTCATCAACGAGTGGTTCACACTTCAATTGGCCAAGGCAGCCGGGTTGCCCGTCAATCACGCTGAAAAAATACAAATCGGCAAACACAGTGCCCTGCTGGTTGAACGCTTTGACCGTCGCTTTAACAAAGACCACACCCATGTGCAACGCAAGCACACCATCGACGGTTGTCAGTTGCTGAACCGCGATGCATTACAAAAGTACGAACGTCCGCTAGCCCATGGCAAACATACCCGCCACATTCGCGATGGTGTCTCTTTTTCCGAATTGTTTGCGACACGGCGATGGGCCAAACAACCCGCCAAACACACTCTGCAACTTCTAGACTGGACCGTTTTTAATTTGCTCGTGGGCAATGCCGATTGTCATGCCAAGAATCTCAGCTTCTTCGTCGACGCCCAAGGCATCGAGTTAAGCCCTTTTTACGACCTGGTGAATGTATTGCTTTTTGATTTTGCGCACGACTGGGCCATGGGCCTGGGTGACGAATTCCTGGACAACGGTTCGCTGCCGAGCACCTACGACCTTGCGTGCTTTGCACATGCATGCGAACTGCCCGGAAGATTAGTCAGTCAACGGTTTGAAAATCAAATTAACATCCTTGCTAGCGCGGCAAAGTCTTTGTTCAGCCAGTTACCCCCGCTGTCTAAATTCGAACGTCAGCACCTTCATCAATACCAGCAAATTCTGGACGCACGCCTTCGGCATTTCCAACAAAATGCCAAAGGCATCCAACGCGCCTTTTCAGATCTCATACTTTCTTGAGCAGTCAGCATTCTTACACCCGATGGCCGCTGTTGTGGCGAGTGCGTCGCAAGGCGAGCTAAACCCAGCCTTGTTGTCGTGAAAAAGCCCGGCTTGAGATGAACAAGCCGGGCTTTTTTTACAATACAAAATTAGTAGTACCCTAAATACGTGACAAATCCCGAAATGCCCACTAAATGACTGAAAATTTAATAAACACCTCTAAAAATCTACTTCATAATAAACAGCAGAAGGTAAGAATATGCCTGACAACACCACTAGACATTTTTCAACATTTATTAATTCGGGTTATTGCCATGACTATTATTGCGATTGCGGCAGGGCTGATTGTTGCCCTGTTAATTGGCAGGCAGATATTACAAGGTGGGCTGTTGTTAAACAACGGTGACAAATTCATGACGCACAATGTGCGTTTCAAAAAACTGCCTACAGGCGAATTGCATTTGAAGGCCACAGGTGGTTTGCTGACCGACAAATTTGACATCAAGCTGCACACCAGCGACATCGACCTGTTCGCCTTTGCCATTGGCCACCGGCCCATGAACAAAGGCCTGGACAAGGCCGGCTACAAGGTGTACCGACTTGTTCACGTGCAACGCAAGGCCAGCCCAGAGTTTTTACGCACCACGATTGGCGATTTCACTTTGAAGCCCAGCGCGCAAGACAAATTTCAACGATTCACCAACCAGTTTGTTCAACTTGAAAAATCGGCGGCTTAATTGGTTATTTAAACCTGTTATTAATTGTTGACCAAAATTAATAAAAAAGGCCCTGTAAATTACAGGGCCTTTTTTTAATGGCCATTAACTATAGGCGCAAAAAACTAGCCGTTTGATTCATTATCAAAACGAGCTTACTTAAAACAAAACCAGCCAATTACTTAATGGGCTTCTGTTTATTCCCACTCTGCATTCTTGGCAATGTAGCGCCCCAATACCTGGTAGGAAACCACATACAACACTGCGGTACTTACAAACCCCAAAGCATGCAAACCCAACTGGTCAAAGTACAAGGCCATGGCCACGGAAACGCAGGTGAATAACCACAAAAACGGCGAAGCCTGGGAATTTACGCAAATGCCCAGCGCACCGCCCCGCTTGCGCGCCATAATTTGCAGGCTACGCTGAAAGTACTGGTGAAAGTGCGAACGGTCGGGCTGGCCAGGGTCGGCATTCACCAGCTTGCGGCGCAAGATGGAGTACATCACCTCGATTACCGGGTAGGCCAACACCGACAACACCGCCCAGGCATTTATATCGTTGTAATTGGCCTGCAACAGCACCGCCAACACGGCCAAGGCAAAGCCCAGAAAATACGCGCCGCCGTCGCCCAAAAACAAACGCCCCACCGGGAAATTAAACACCCAAAAACCCAGTACCGCTGCGGTTAACAACAGCGAATACAAAGCCATGTCCATGGCCTGGTGCTGCAGGCCCAACAAGCCCAGCCCAAGTGCCAAAATGCACACCACACCGCTGGCCAAGCCATTCAAACCATCGATCAGGTTAATGGCATTGCTGTAGCCGCTCATAGCAAACGCCGTAAAGCACCAAGCCACCGGCGCAAAAGCCAATAATTTGTCGACAGGCGCCAAGCTAACCGAGGTAATTACAGCGCTCAAGGCTGCGCACGCCAAAAAGCCACCCAGAAACGTGGCCTGCAAACGCAACTTCACTGACACCTTCTTGGTAATGTCTTCGGCAAAGCCGATCATGAATACTGGTAAACCGCACACCAGCAGCAGCAAATTGACTTCAAACAAGGGGTGGTCACGAAACCACATCCACACCACACCGGCGGCCACCGCCAGAAAAATGGGTAAACCGCCAATTCGAGGTACCGCCACTTGGTGCAGCTTTTGTACCCCGTTCAGGTCATTGTCAAGACTGAAGCGGGCATGCCATTGTTTGGTAAGCAGAACGAAGGCACAGGCCAACACACTTACCCCAAACAGGCCACCGAACAATAGAATTGGACTTGTGCTTGAACCGGTCAACTTGATTTGACCAGCAATGTGAATTGTTCCAAATAAAACAAGCGCAACAAATGCTGTAAATGCGCTCCACACCCAAAGGCGGGAAGTGAACACCAAACTGATGCGCCCACCCAAGCCGGGCGACTGTGTTTTTATCGGGGTACTCATCGTTAAGCACCTGCCCCTGTTTATTTGATCAACACCCTGAAATTAAGGGGAACAAACACCCTTTATTCTCGGTATTGAAAATTTTGCAACTCAATAAACTGCAGTTAGTACACATTGGACCCACTTGCAGGAGTAAAACAATATGTTGTTTAGCGGCTTACTTGCCTTGAGCAAACTGATTGGTCAAAAAACCAGCTTTGCACAACTAAAAGTGAAATTGGCTCGCTGGGTTCAACCAGCCTAAATATTAGTAGTAAACCCAGCCCAAACAGCACCCCATGAATTGGGGGTAGCTTCAAAAATTATTGCACCAGCGTACCTCTAAACCGATTGCAAATCGTAGGGCTTAGAGGAAACATTCCAGAAATATATTGCATTGCACCACACCCATGCCTGGTTTATTTCGCGGCAGGGTTGGTGTAGGTCAACAACCTTGGGTCGCGGGCCTGGGTGAAATCGTACAACTCTACGCTGCGGCTCAACTTTGCGCCACCGTCTCGCGTCAGCGGGTTGAACACCAGGTTGGCCGTGCCCGCTACGCTTTGCGTGAAAAAGGCATCAAACGGCAGAGTGACATACACCCCTTTGTCAAAACTTCCTTCACCAAACTCAGCTGCACTTACGTTGGTGCGGGTAAAAAACGCACCCATTTTTACACCGTTGTCAAATACCCGGCTTAGGTCCATGGTGGCGCCTTTGTCGCCCGCCAGGTACTGGCCCACGCTGGCTTTCACCAAAATGTCCTCGAAGCCGGTGTCCCAATACAGGGTGGCATGGCCAGTGTTCACCTGGTAGTCGCGCAGGCCAAAGTCTTGCTCAAAATCGCGCTGCTTCACGCTGTTAATGTCCAGGCCCAAAGCCACCGTGCTATTCATCGGCCTGTACAACAATTCGCCGCCCACACCGGCAAACATGTCTTCCAGCAAGCCGCCATAGGTGGTGTAAAACACATCACTGCCCAGCTTGCCGTAGTGGGTTAGTTGAAGGTTTGGAATGGTGAAGTCAGATGTAGTGGCGTATTCCCGCTGGAAGGTACGCACCCGCGGCAAGTTGCTGGGTGCGGTGTATGTAAATTTGTCAAAGTTGTCCAACAGGGCGGCGCGCACGCGGCCACTGGCCACCGTGCTTTCGGTGAGTTCGTAACTGACATTGCCCAAGGCTGAAAGCTGGTAAAGAATAAAACCATCGGGCCCACCCAAAATTTGGCGATAACCTGCGCTTACGCTGGTTTTCCAGGGGCTTTGAGGGTTGTCAAACAAAGTTTGGTAGGGGTACTTAATGCGCTCACGCTGCTTGGTGGCGGGCATGTCTCGCCAAGCATTGGGCAACAAGGTGGTGCGCTGGCGCACCCACAGGTTGCGGTCAACAATGTGCTGGCTAACTTTTTGGCCTTTGGCCTGGTACTCGTAATTGAACCAGGCGTACTCAGCGGGCGCATGCTTGTGCAGCACAGCGGTTGCGCGGTCTACGGTGTATTGCCAATAACCTGCGTCGGCTTCATCAATAATCAGCTTCAGTTCGCCTTCGTCACCCTGCACTTTGGTGGCTACCCAGCCCGTTTGCTGCTTCAATTCTTCCAGCACTGCAGGCCAGCTTACTGGCCCGGTGGGCGGTGCTTCATTCACTTTGGGGCTGGGCGGGTCGCTTAGCTTGGGTGTGCCAAAAGTATCAAGCCTTTCATGAAAGCTAAGGGCTACCATTACTTCAGTGCCGCGCTCGTAACCCAAGGTAAAGTCCATGTAATCGTTTACACGGTGCAGCAGGCCCACGTTCACATTGGTACTTTGTTCCAGGTTGTTACCAAAGGGTTCGCTTTGGTAATCGTTGCCTTCTACTTCCAGCTTCAGTACCCAGTCTTCCCAAGGCAATTGAACTTGTGCGCCACCGAACAAGGCGGCGGGGCCTTTGAAAAATGTGTTGGTATCTACAGTACCGCCGAGGCCAACTGTGGAACCGGGGCGGTTCTCGAAAGAATCACCGATCACTTTAAAGGGGTTGCTAATGCCACCACCTGCGCCCAGGCTACCCCAACCCACGCCCAAACTAAAATCAACCGCGCCCACGCGCTTGCTGCCCACCACATATTCACCGCTGAACAAACCCGTACCAGCTACGTCGCGAAAGCCAACAGACAATTCAGGCAGGTGTGCACTTTCCTGCATCAAGCGAAATTTCACGTCAAAGTTTTTGTCTTTAAAACTTTGATCCGGGTTGGTGGTTGAGACACCAAAGCGCCGGTTGGTCAGGTTGTTGTAGCGAAAGCCCGCTTCCATCCAGTCGAAGGGCTGCAACATAAAACTGTAACGGCTGTAGGGGCTGGTGCGGCTGAAAGTGGCGCTGTAGCTGCCTGCGGGGCGCATGCGTGCTGTGGGGGTTTGCAACAGGCCCACCACACCCCAGTCGCTGCTGCTGAGGTACCAAGGCTCGCTGGTTTCAAGTGGCTTGGGTTCGGCTTCATCAAATTCGGGCAGCAAAGTTTTTTGTTCAGTTACTTGCGGTGCTTGAACAGCCTGTACAAACTCGCCTTGTGTGGCTAAAAAACCGGCAATGGCTTCATGCTCTTTTGGCTCGCCTTCTACTTTGCGGCTGGGTGCCCACAGCCAACTGCCGGGTGCAGGGCCACCCTGGGCTTGCTCATTCCAGCCATTCACGGCCAGTTGTTCTACCTTGCCATTGGGGTTGGCCACCCAAGCCCAATCCATGGGCATTTCAATGCCCAGCCAACTTTTCCAGGCACTTTGCTTGCCAATACACGCTTCAATGTAGGCTTTGGCCGACGCTGTAGTTTGGTGCGGCACCACACAAGTGCCGAGGTCGCTAAGCACAGTGACTGTATCGGTGGCCTGCGGCAACACCACGGTGTAAGTGCTATTCAGTACGGGGTCAAATTCAGGGCGTGCTTGCAGGTAGTTTGCATCAGTGCTTTCAAGCTTCAAACGCCCATTCACCGGCATGGCGCCCACGCGCTGCAACACCTGCTGAAGCGCAGTGTTATTGCGATTGGTCAAGCGTAAGGCTTGAATGGCCCTGTCGCGGGCCATTTGCTGCTCAATGGCATCGGCACTGCTTGGGGCCAACACCAACAAACTGCTCAAGCGGTATTCTGCAGCGTGCAAGCCTGGCAACCAGCCTTGGCGAACCAACAAAGCAGACAAACGTTCTGTGCCCTGGGGCTTTGCTTGCAGGGCTTCAATATTCGGGCTTGCTGCAACTGCAATGGCAGGCATAAAAGCCATGCTGACCAGCGATGCTACTACGGTCAACACAAAGGGAATTCGATTAGGCTTCATTGGCGGTGCCATTCCAGGCAATAGGTGGGTGCCAGGCATTGCTTGCCATACACAGCGGTGGGTAGTTGGCTGGCATTAATGCCATCCGGTAAGGCCTGCGCAAAGCCATAAATGGCGGGCGGCAGGCCTTCAAGAGCTGCGGGCAAGGGGTTAGAATTGATCAACCCGCCAACAAAAGTTTCGCTGTACCAGTAAAGTCCTTTTGTCGCGCTGGCCATTTTGGCCAAATTGCTTTTGGGTGGTTCAGTGGGTTGCAATTGCAGGGTGGCCTGCACATTGAACAAGCCCAGTTCAGGTACATCAAACTTCATATTGGTTTGCTGTGCTTGCCCACCTGCAGTGTATTGCACGTTGGCCAGGTTTACATTCAAACCGGTTGTGTCCAGCAGCCGGTTGCCTTGCAAACGTACCACCTCGCCCTTTGCGGCATACCACACTTGCAAATTGGGGTATTGATAACCCAACACTGTTAGCGACGCCGCACCGGGCACTTCCACATGCATGTATTGGTAGGCCGGGTTGCGTGGCACAGCCTCAAAGTTGCGGTTGGGGCCTTGGTATGCAGCTTGCAAGCTGTTAATGGCAGCCTGGTTCAGGCCGGTGCAGGCGGGCAGTGCTAACAACACAGCAACGCATAAGGCAAACGGCGAATATTGCCGCAGACCCGGCCTGTACTTAAGCCAATTCCGCATGTGGGTTTAATCCAGAAAAATAAAACTTTTAAGGCAAATAAGTTTGCACAAGTTGTGCATAAAGCATGAATAAAAAAGCCCCTTACAGGAAGGGGCTTTTAGCTCAAGTTACTTCGATTAAGGAGTAACTGTGCCAGTTGTACCAGTAGTATTGTTATCGTCGTTAGAAACGGCAATTACTGTACCTAGTGCAGCGGCCACGCCAACAGCACCAGCCACGCCCAAACCACCAGCGGCCGCACCAGCACCTGCTGCGCCTGCACCGGCACTTGCGCCAGCGCCTGCACCAGCAGAACCACTTGCACCACCAGCACCTACGCCTTGGCCGCCAGCGGCACCGCCAGAAGCTTCAGAACCAGTTGCAGACTGGGCAATTGCAGCGCCCGACAAAGTAACCATGGCCAACATTGCCAAGAATTTTTTCATGATAAGTACCCCCAAAGAATTTAACTTCACTTAACTTTATAACAAAAAACTGTAACTGTGCCAGCTTTTTTCCATTACATTTTTAATAAACGCCCATGAAAACAAAGGGGTTTACAAAAACCACTACAGCAATGCCCTTAATTTGGGCAACCACAAATCAATCTCGCTTTCCAATACTTTCAAACTGGCATCAAATTCGGCCGGGCCTTGCCCAATCGGGTCTGCTACCTCGCTTTGGCCATTCCAGTGCCCCATTAACCACACCTTGCCCGAATAGGCCGGGAAGTTTTGCATAATCCACTGCTTGTGCCGGTTTTCCATCACCAGCATTAGCTGGGCAGCATTGGCCTGCGGCATCAGCAATTGTTCGGCGCGTTTGTCGTCGCTAATTGAGTAGCCTGCACGCTGCAATGCACCCAAAGCCTGTTTGTCTGGCCGCTTGCCGGTTAAGGCCTGTACACCACAACTGTTCACATTAATTTTTAACCCGACCGCATCGGCCTTGGCCTGCAATATGGCCTGGCCCATGGGGCTTCGGCAAATGTTGGCAGTACAAATTACTGTTACCAATGGAGTCGACATACCTTAAGCCTTTTTAATCGCTGATTTGCCAACCACTGGATCACCGTAGGTGCCATAAGCGTCTTTGTAGCCATAGCCGTAACCATAGCCGTAGTAGTAGCCTGAACGGTTGGCAATAAATCCGTTGAAGATCAAGCCATTCACCCGTACACCCGCTTGGGCCAATCGTTTCTGTGAATCGCTAACCTGGCGAATGTTGCTTGCCCCGTAGCGCGCCACAATGAACGTGGCCGAGCAATGCTGCCCCATCACTGAGGCGTCACTTACCAGTAACACTGGCGGGCTATCAATAATTACGTAGTCGTATTCATCATCCGCTTTTTCAAGCAGGGCGATGAAATTGGGGTGCAACAGTAATTCGCTGGGGTTGGGCGGTACGGAACCTGAAACCAACACATGCAGGCCTTCCAGCTCCGTTTTAATCAACGCAGTATCAAAAGGCACGGTACCCGCCACCACATCGCTTAGGCCGGGGTGCTTGGTATCGCCACGCTCTTCCTGAATGAAGTAACGGCTTAGTGTGCCCTTGCGCATGTCGCCATCAATCAACAATACACGCTTGCCAGCTTGCGCCATAATGGCGGCAAAGTTGGCAGATACAAATGACTTACCAATTTCAGGTACAGGGCCTGTAATCAAAACGCGCTTGTTGGGCGAATCTATGGTGGCAAACTGCAAACCAGTGCGGAAGCTTCGCAGTGCTTCGATTGAAGGGTCATTCGGTGCAGAAACAGCCAACAACCCAACCTTATCGGATCGGCGGCGCAAGCCCTTTTCAGCCGCGGTTTGCTGCTGGCTAAGCGGTACGATTGAATAAACAGACAAGCCAGTTGCTTGCTCCAGCTTGCTGGGGTCGCGTACTGCACTGCGCAACATAGCCAAAACTTGTGCCGCCAATACACCCAACAAAATTCCAGCCAGCAATGCCAAGGTAATCACCTGGCTTTTCTTGGGCTTGAATGCACGCTTGGGCTGTTGGGCATAGTCCACAATTGCTACGTTGCCGATTGTTCCTGCCTTGGCGACTTTCAATTGCTGTGCACCGTTCAACAAAGAGGTATAAAGGGCTTGGTTAACTTCTACATCCCGGCGCAAACGCAGGTATTCCTGCTGCACTTCCGGCAATGCTTGCGCTTGGCTGGCCACACCACCGCGCACAGTGCGCAGTTGGGCAAGCTGATCATCAATCGCTTGAATCAGCGGGTGCCCAGGCTGGAAGCGCTGAAGAAGTTTTTCACGTTCCAAACCAAATTCGACCCGCTTGGTTTCCAGTTCAACGTCTTGACCCAAAATACGCTGGGTATCCAGTGTGGGGTCAATGGTGCCTTTGCTTTGCACAAACACATTTAATGCATCTTCGGCCTTGCGCAGTTGGTCTTTAATGCTGGGCAACTGCTGATCTAAAAAAACTAGTTGTTGCTCAGCTTCCTGGCCTTTGCGCTCCACGTTCTGGCGTAAATAAGCATTGGCCAATTCGTTCAAAAACTTCACAGCGAACGCCGGGCTAGAGCTTTCATAGCGAACCCGAATCATGCTGCTACCGCGACTTACCTCGGCGGCACTTAGTGAAGCAACCAAACCATTGTGCAAACTAAGGGGGTGGCGGCGAACCACGTTTGCTACCAAGCCTGGGTTGGCTTCAAATTGGGAAATGGTAATGGAACCCGTTCCAAATCCAATGTTGAACGTCAGGGGTTGACCAACCGTGCCCTGCCCCAATACCTGCTCTTCCGGAGAATACAAAGAGTATGAGTCGCCGTCACCCTTGACGGCTTTAAATGCTTGGTCGGTCCAGGCAGTGGGCACCACAAACTGGGTCAACCTTAACTGTTCACCGCCCCAGGCATACTCATTCAAATTCAAAAATGGCTTTGACAAGCCCAATGCCTGTTCGTGCTGGTTCGCCAACCAGCGCCCAAACACCGGAAAGTACTGAGGCGAAATGGATTGGGCCAAGCCCAAACTGTTCGCCACACTTTCAACAACTGTGCGGCTTCGAATTATTTCAAGCTCGCCATTCACGTTTGATCTGCCATCAGCCAACACACCGCTTACATCTTGCAAAGCAGCGAGGCCACCGGCTTGCGTTGTTTCAACCTGCAGCAACACGTCTGCGGAAAATATCGGTGTGGCCACCGTTGCGTATATTGCGCCGATTGCCAAAACTGAAGCCGTTATGGCTGCGGCCACCCACTTAAAATCGAGCAGGTTGTACCAAAGATCCAAAAGCTTGATCTCGCCTGGGTCGCTGCCCATGTCAGCCAATAGGGGTGGGGTGCCCATGGCATTGCTTTTGGTCGTTGGTTCGTAAGGAATATTCATCGGGTTCAAGCTCTTGTTCTCTCGTTTACTCGCCTTCCAACACTCGAATGTTGGAACGTACTGTGGGCAATACCTGCAAAGAAGGCAATATGGTACCAAGCAAACGGTTAATACGGACCAAACGCACAGGGTCTACGTACACAACATCGCGGGGTTGCATCACGAACTGGTCTGCGTACAGCACACTTGTAGGGCTGGTGCTGTCCAGGTGAAAAATATCCAAGGTCCGCGGCTCGCCACTCGGGGAGGCGGCAGGCTGACGAATTACATAAACCTGCTGTGCGTTGGATGTATTTTGGTTAATTCCGCCAGCGTCACTTAACACTTCAGCCAAAGTCAGCTTTCCAACCGGCATTACAAACGAACTGGGCTGTACCACTTCACCCATCAAAAATACTTTGCGCAACCTGCGGTCGGGAATATTCAACACGTCGCCATTTTGAAGCAACACGTTTTGCGACAGGTCACCTTCGTAAAGCAGGCGGTACCCGTTCAGCACAAAACTTTGATTCTCTCGTTGAAGGGTTACATTCTCAATATCGGCTTCTTTGTTCAAGCCACCAACCTGCGAAAGCGCATCGCTAAGCCGCATGGGCACATCGGTGATCGGCAAAAAGCCTGGTTCACGTACTTCGCCGCTGATGTAAATTTTCTGGGAACGAAATCCACCTCCTTGGATTGTTACATCGACCTGTGGGCTTCTAATAAAAGCCTCAAGGTTTTTGGTCATCTCAGCACGGATTTCGTCGGTGGTTCGCCCAACAGCCTTTACCTTGTTCAAAAACGGAAAGTAAAAGGTACCATCGGGCAGAACCACTTGGCCCTGTAGCTGCCCCGTTGTATTGCCTGCCGGGTTGGTAAGTTCGGGGTGGTCCCACACCGTAACCCTAACCACGTCGCCCACGCCAATCTTATATTGGTACTCTGGTGGCTCAACACGAATACTAGCCGGCACAAGCGGCACACCTTGGGCTGAACTTTGCATTGCCAGCAAGCTGATTGAATCGATTGGGGTTAGGCGGTAATCGACACCATTTGAGGAAGACTGCTGCTGTTCGGTTTGACTAGGGTCGATACCGAAATACTGGCCGGGGAATGCACATGAAGCCAGCGCGGGCATGCAAACCAAAGCGAACAAGTAATACTTGCGGAAAAAGATCATTGAATGTGTCCGGATACCGAGAATGAAAAGATACAAATATAAAAAGGCTACTTTTACAACACGCCCAACACTTTAACATTAACCACATGCCCACGGTTTGGATGCGGAGCGCAGCAACAAAACACACCTCCGTTTAGGTGTGGTTACCTAAGAAGGCACCGGGAAACGCACCTGCATTGATCGCGAATTGGCATTACGTTCCCGCTGTACAAGCTTTGCCGAAGCAACGCCGGCCAACATAACCACGAAAGTAAGCGACTGAATCGTAAAGCTTTGCAACACCACAAACAGCAAAGCAAGGCACAAAAACTTTTCACCCATGCGACGAAGCCGCCAAATCAAATAAAACAATGCAAAATACATTAGCAAGACAAACACACCGCTCAAGTCGAAAAGCGTTTCAAGCATAGCGGAATTCAATGGGGCCAAGCTCACACCATCTTCACCATATCCAACGCCGGGTCCATATTCGGCATTCAAAACGCCATAATACTGCCCCAACCCGACACCAAAAATTATCGCCTCAGGATTATTTACTAAATAGTCTTCAGCATAAAACTCTTGGCGATAGACTTTCAAACCATCCAGACCAACTTCCACTTCTTGCGCCCTGCGCTCATAAGCATTTACTGCAATCTCGGCCAAGCGAGTTTCTGGCACTGCTGACAAAATAAAAACACCTGCCAAACCAGCAAACACCAACTTCGTAGCTCGGGAAGGATACAAAACAACTATGGTCAACAAGAATAAAGCGATGGCGATAAAGTAAGACCCAGCAAATGTTAATGCCGAGGTACCAAGCACCAAATAACCAAAGCGTTTGTATTTTGTGCTTACTTTGGGTTTAAGGCGAGCCCATTCAAAACAGGCCAATGCACACACAAACATAACGTAGCCCAAACGCTTGGGTTCGCTGGCAAAGCTATTAATCCGCAAAATTCCGCCTTCTAGTGCAATTTGCGCGCCATAAACACCACGCACAATTCCACGCAAAGGCAAGCCAGCAAAAACTGCAAATAATTGGTACAGACCATAGATCATTAAAGCAATACCCAGAAATGCCATTCCCTTTACAAAGATCTCGTACGCGCGTTCCTTTCTTAGCATTTCGAAGCAAAATGTAAATACGGCTAAAAGTCCAATATAGTACGACGCACGCAAAAGAGTACGGGTAACATCTTGCCCTGCAAGAAAACTAATACTGGCTGAAACCAAAAAGCAGATTAACATTAATACCAAAACAGGCACGAAACGTGGCGCAGCATTGATCCGTGCTCTTATCATCATTCGTGCAGTTAATATCAAGCTAAGTACTTGTCCAATACTTAATAAAGTCACCAGTGGAATGAAGAAGTAAACGGTTAACCCTGTGGGCAACCAAGCCAGTAAACGAACAGGATTTCGCGCCAAGAAATAAATAGCCATCGCGGCAAAAACCAGCACAATTATCGGGTCAAAAAACGTGTACCCAAATATCATTGGGCTGTCTCTATAGGTCTACGTGTTTTAGCCAATTGAAAAATTTCAGGCATAAGGTGTTCTAATTCATTGGCCAGGTAAACAGCCCCAGCTTTGGAAAGGTGAATATTGTCAGTGGAAAGCAGTATACCCTGATCATTCGCAACTCTAATGTGTCGACCGTCTTCGGCCAATACGGGTAAAAGGTCGATGTACAAATTTCTCAAATACTTTTTTTGGCTTGCATTTCTTATCAAGATGATCTCGGGCACTTTTAAACGCACTGCCACTCGCTCTTCAGTTGTCATTCGAACAAGTGGATTTGGATTGTTCCCGAAATGTTTTGGCCCGACATAGCGGAATGGCACACTCAGGGCACCTGAAGCAGCAACATTCCCTTCAATACAAGTTCTCCCGTATGTAACGCCAGCAAAAATCACGAAATCAACCGAAGAAACCAACTGTTTTTGATCATTACTCCATTCCGCCGAGCAAGCAGACACGTCATCGCGGTACACGAGGGTTAACGATTCTGAAAGGCCTGCTTCTATCAGCACATTGGCGAAGTCGCGGGCGAAGCTGTTGCCCGCCACCAATACAACTGGTAATTCCTTGTTGGCGGGTACTATATTGGGAAGTATTCGCCGAATTCGTTCGTTATAAGCAATTGCCCCGCCAGCCGCACCTTGTTCGTCGGGGTAATTCAATCTTTCCGGAAAGCCTGAGGAAAAATGCATGGCCATACCCACAAACAGTGAGGCTACAGTGGTTATAACAATCATCGGCCAAAACCGACGAGGTGGCACTTTGGTTGGCGAGCGAAATGGTACTTCGATGTAACGCCAGGTTAGCGCAGCCAGGCCGAAACACAACAGGCCAGCCAAGGCAACCGCAAGCGGCCTTGGTTCTTCAAACAAAGCAACACGCAAGAAAGCAAACACAGGCTGGTGCCACAGGTAAAAACTGTAACTGATCAAGCCTGTAAAAACGACTGCACGCTGAGTGAATGGCCAGGTAACCCGCAAGTTGCTTGAAGCCCACAACAAATAAAGCGCTGCGCCCACTGTTGCCAATACCATGTGCACGGGCAATAACGAACCTTCTGCGGGCCATGGCAACATGCTTGCAAGCATCATAACCACGCCTAAACCTGCCCATTGCTCACTGGGTTTCATTTCAAAGCGGGTCGCCGTTAAAGCCGCAATCCCGCCCACCAGTAACTGCCAAGCCCTGCAGTGCAGCAGGTAAAATGCAGCGGCCGCATCACGGTTCAGTTCATAAACCATCAAGCAAAATGACAATACAGCCAAGCCACTCAAACCAATCAACAAGGCCGATCGTCTGAATTTAAACAACCCGATTAACAGCAGGGGGTAGAGCACATAGAACTGCTCTTCTACGCCCAATGACCACGTGTGAAGCAAAGGCTTGTATTCAGACGAAAGATCCCAGTACCCTGAAGTTAGCCACAACAGAATGTTGTTGGCCGACAAAGTTGTTGCCACCAGCGATTGCCCGAAATTTTCCAGCGCATCGGGCAACATCAGCCAATAGGCAAATGGCATGCACGCAATTGTAACTACACCCAAGGCGGGCAATATTCGCCGTGCGCGGCGCGTTACAAAATTGAGATAGGAAAATCCGGACCCAGCATGTTCGCGCAGAATAATTGTTGTGATCAGAAAGCCTGAAATAACAAAAAATATGTCAACGCCAAGGAAACCGTTTTCAAATCCTGGCACCTTGGCATGAAACAAAACAACACTTAGAACAGCCAACGCACGTAAGCCATCAATTTCCGGCCTGTATACAACAGTCATTTCTTGTTTTCCCTGCGGTTTACACTGCGCGGCCTGGCTGTACCATCTGAAAAATAAATGGTGTCTGCCTGCAATAGCCCTTTGCCCAAAGTATGCATGGCCAATACCGACCCATTTTCAAACGTGCATCCTGGTGCAACCCTGGAAAACGCGCCAACCCAGCAACTTTGTCCAATGGTGATTGGCTTGGTGATCAAACCGAATTCCTCATCAGCCCAATTGTGGCTGCCCGTGCACAGGTAAGCCCCTTGAGAAATACAGCTGTGAGCGCCCACGGTGACCAAATCGAGGTTGTCTATCCACACCCGCTCGCCAATCCAAACATAATCGCCCACCACCAATCGCCAGGGAAACTTGATATTCACTCCGGGCTTTATCACCGCGCCCCGCCCCATTTTTGCACCGAAAAACCGCAACAACACACGCCGCCAAGCCGAACCGGGCAACCACGACGAAAAGAACAGCCCCTGAATTACAATCCATAGAAGCTCGACGAGTTTGCTGGCACCCCGATCGAATTCCGGATTTTTAAAAAGATCCAAACGCATTAATTTGCCTAGTCAAAAATACAATCGGGGCGAGCACCAAAGCCCGCAGCCCACCAGTAAACGCTGCGCATGCGGTCTGCAACCTGTTGAACACCGAAGTCCGCGTTTACCCACTTCCTACCGCGCTGCCCCATTTGCACCCGTGCTTCGCCGGGCAGCAACATGGCATTGCGTAGCGTGTCATTCAAACTTTGTTGATTAAGGTCGACCCACCAACCACAATCGTGTTTGTGCAAACCTTGCCAAGGCGCATTTTTTGTTGTGATCACCGGCACTTCTTGCGCCAATGCCTCGGCCACCACCAAGCCAAAATTTTCGGCATGGGTTGGCAATACAAACAAGCTGGCATCACGATACAGTTGTTGTTTGGCTTGCCCATGAACCGGCCCCACAAATCGAACACGCGGCAATCGCTGGTCTGCAACCATGCGCTTAAGCTGGTTTTCATGGCCGTTTTCATCGATTCCAGCAATGATCACTTCCCAATCCGGGAAAGTATTATTCAGTGCCGACCAAGCATTCAACAAATATTCCACCCCCTTCTTTGGATGGATTCGGCTCAAGAACAAAATCGATTTCAAATCGTGATGTTTGCGAACCAACAATTCAGGCAATTCGATCCCATTGGGAACAATCGCTATCGGGTTTTTTAACCCGGCAGTACGAAAATGCAGGGCCTCCATTTCCGCAGTGGCACGCAGGCAAACAGCCCCACGTAGGTGGGCGCTTTGAAACGCCCAAGCAGCCAACTTCTTTTTCAAGGCCGAATTTTGCCGTGCCCATGGGTCTAACATTCCCCGCGGCGTAACCATGTAAGGCTTGCCGGTAAGCCGTGCATATTGCAAGCTGGCCAAGGAAGGGTAAGTCCATAGCCCCTGCACATCGACCAAATCAGGATTCAATTCAGCAATCGCCTTTTTCAAACCCGGGGCGTAGTGCCCGGAACGAGGCCCCTTTACCGGAAATGCATGTGCCCGCGGCCCCCAGGCTGCCGTGGCGTATGGCTCTGCTGGGTCAAGCGTACCCATCACGTGGGTATCAATGTCGTCGAACTTATCTAGGCTGAAAGCTAGCCCGGGCACTGACACCGCTAACCCCCCGGCAGTTGAAGCCAGTTGCGAGGTCAGCAGCAAAACCTGAATTGCATCGAGTTGATCAGACTGCGCCATCATCGATCTTGTGAGTGTGCTGAATATATTGATCAAGTAAACTTTTGGCAGCAGCTTGCCAAGAAAAACATTCGCGAATCGTTTCTACCAGCTCGGCGGAATCGGGCCACTGGCGATTGCGCACAAACCGTGAAATGGCATCGGCCAATTGCGCCGCGCTGCTGTTGACCAATTGACCACCACTGGCGGCAGTGATGGCCGGCAAGGCGCCTGCTGGGCAGCCTATAACAGGTAAACCCGTTGCGGCTGCATCAAGAGCCGTTAAACAAAAACCCTCTTCAATCGAGGGCTGAACATACAGGTTGGCATTGTCATATAACTGAGCCAACGTAGCCAAGGGAACCGCATGGTGAAGTGTTACCTTGCCATCCAATTGAAGGAGTTTCACTTCACTAGCAATTGAGTCGTAGTAGCCTGTCACCCGGCCGGAAGGACCTACCACATCCCATTGAAAGTCAACGCCCAATTCCAACAGGCGTGCCGCCACCTGCGGAATTAAATGCTGCCGCTTGTGTGGCGCATAGCCTGCCACCGTTAATATGCGTGTCCGTTCCTGGGGCAAACGGCTGGCCGGCGGCTTCAAGCAAGCTTGCAAATCGGAGGTTGGCCCATGGCCAATTACCGCCACAGGTGTTACAACGATGGGCCGCAACAATCCGGCAACTTGCTCGGAAGGCACAATGTAAGTGCAATAGGCATGACGTCGTAGGCGAGTTCGGTTTTTTGCTTTAACAAAAAAAAGCCTTGCGTCCTCTTTGAAGCGGACAAGCAAAGGTGCATTGTGGGCTGTAACTCGACATTCCATTGGGGGCACATTGTGCACCGTGGCGAATGTTGCAACCCCCGCCGCTTGTAGCTTCTCGGTTTCAAGCACTTCCATCACAAACAAACCAAACATGACATGAACCACATCGGGTTGATTGCTAGTGTGCAAGCGGGCACAAATTTCGGCATTTGTTTGCATGCAGAAGTTGTAACGCTGTTCCCGACTGGGGTCGCCTTTGGGTGGATAGCCCACATCAATCCAACGCAGGTGATAGGGCAACACAGTTTGATTAGTCAAAAACTCTTCTGGTGCCGGGCCGGGAACAATTAACTCAATATCAACGCCCTGTTCCGCAAGCGCGCACAAGGTTTCATGAACATAATTTACCGTACCACCCACACGCGGAAAGTAGTGTTCGCTAATTGCCAATAATTTCAACCCTGTGCCCCCCCAGCAGGCCGACCACGCAAGCGTCGGTACGCTGCGATTAAGGAAAGACTTGGCCCCACGCCCACGACGCGACGCATTAGTTTAAACAGCGCGCGCGCATCCGCTTTATAGTCAGGCGCGATGCTTCGAGCTTCGGTTAGCAGTTTTCTTGCTTCTAGCGGGTACGACTTCCAATACGAAAGCGCAATTTGATCCATGCGTTGTGCCAACGCTTCCGCTTCGAGCACCGGAATTCCATTTGAGTAAGAACCAAGTACCTTGCGACACACTGTTACCCTCGCCTGAAACTTTGAAATGTCGTCGTCGGAAGAAACCCGACCACCACCCAAGCGGTGAATGTACAAATAGTTTATGGACTCAACCGGCTTAAAATAGTAACCTTGCCGCAGCACACGCAGCAACAGGTCGCCGTCTTCATCGGTAACCAGGTTCTCATCGTACCCACCGAGTTGAAGCAACAATTTGCGCGGAAAAAGCACACCGCAGTGATGTACAAACGGCCTAACAAGTTGTCGACGAAATTGGGCTGACGATTCCACAGGCAAATCTCGCCAACTGTCATTCAGCATTGTTTTACCCGAGGGATACACATGCAAGGTTGGTGCAAATGGCAGCACTCGAACCCGATCGGTATGAATCGAGGAATACAAGGCAGATAAATGGCCATTGTCTAGCTGATCATCTGCATCCAGAAACTTAACCCATTGCCCCGATGCAGCTGCCAAGCCAACATTTCGCGCAGCACCTTGCCGCTGATTTGCAGCTTGACGTATCAACATGACCGTAGCGGGAAGGGTGGCAAACACCTCATCAAACTGAGGACCAGAACCATCATCAACCACTATCCATTCAACGATTGGGTCAGTATTATTTGCCATACTTTGCAGCAAGCATGAAAAGTCTTCAGGACGATACGCCGGTATGACGACAGAAATTAAAGCCACTTTAGCTATTGAACCTTTGTGAACGTGGAGGTGCTTTCATTCAACTGAAGCGCATCACGCAATACTGGGGTCAACAAGGCTTGGGCACCCACCAAAGAAAGATGGTTAAAATCCCTGTAGTACATATTATCTTCAAATCGGGACGGGCATCCCTGAGCACATATTTTCTCTGCCACTCGCACCACAGACACCCCCTCAGTTTTCTCAAATGACCTTATAACCTGATTCGTTGAATCTTGCATTCGCTCCACTTCAGTCAAACTGATTTTATCAATAGAAAAAGGGACTTCAAAAAGAATTTCTGCACGAATTCGGCCACCTACGTGCCACGGCATTTCAGGTACTGCTTCTACAAGCACCACCCGTTTGCCCGCACCGCGAAGTTTTTGAATTACAGCGTCAAGCGAGCTTTTCATGACTTCCAAATTAGTTTGCGATGTCTTGGCTTCTCCGGTTTTAACCAAATGAAATGATCCATGTCCTTCGGAAAGAAGCATGCTTCCCCTGCCGTACAAAGGCCACCTTGCCACCAAGAACACAAACTGAATGCTTTCTTCACTTAAGATACGCTTCAACACTTTCTGCCGATATCGTTCGCACAATCCATTTTCAACCATCGGCATATCGGACCTGTCCGTATCCGGTAAGGGTGGGCAATTGCCCTTATTGGCAAACAAAATTGATTCGCCTGTCGAATCTGCAACATCTATAAATGCTGGCAACATGGAAGCCGCATGCGAGTCACCCCACACCAACCAAGTGGGGTCAACTTGATCAGCAAATTTCCCAAAAACACACAAAGTAGTCACAGGCCTGACACCGCTGCATGATTCAATCTCCGAACTGGTCGTTTTTAAATTTGAAATTCGCGTGAGTTGTGATGCGTCAAACCGTTGAGGTGCACCAGAGGTAAAGAACAACGCACAAGCCACTAAACCCAAAGCCAGCATTCCAGTTCCAGACAATCTGAAAATTCTGGCTCCACTAAACTTGAATTGTTTTCGATCCCGAAACGGGCGTTCTATGTAACGCCAAGACAGCCAAGCCAATGCAAAAGACGCGGCTATGGCCACGACCTGCCAAATCGGTTCCAGATGAACGGTAAACAATCTTTCCCGAAGAAAGGCCATGATTGGCCAATGCCACAAGTATAAGGAGTAAGACAACAAACCCACCCAAACCATGGGCTTGATAGCAAGAAAACGACTTACCCACGTGGCTTTTTCGATTCCGGCCCAAATTATCAAAGCGGTGCCCAGTACGGGTGGTAACGCTGCGAACCCCGGAAAACCGGTTGAACGATCATATACAAATATTGGCACCAGAATTGCCAACAAACCAATGGTGGCGGCCAGCTCCCGAATACTCTTTCTGGAGTTAACCGGTACCAGGCCAAGCGCAAGCAAGGCACCAAAACCTAATTCCCAAATGCGGGTGGGCAAAAGATAAAAAGCAGCACTTGGCATTCTTGGCGTTGCCCATACAGCTAGCAGGAGCGAACCCAATACCAAAACCACCACGGTAGGTATTAGCCAGCGACGCCCCAACCTGTACAGCACCATCATCAGGATAGGGAAGAAAATGTAAAACTGTTCTTCTACCGCCAAAGACCATGTGTGCAACAGTGGCAAGTAATCTGTTGGCCCAGCGAAATACCCACCCGAATTTTGCCAAAACCAGAGGTTTGATACGAACAACAAGGCCGCTAGCATTGACTCGCCCAGTTGCTCATATTTCGCTGGGGTTAGAAGAAACCAACCAGCCACTACGCTTGCAGCTATCACAGCGAATAGGGCCGGCAGAATTCTTCGTGCGCGCCTTTCGTAAAAGCGTACTATTGAAAAATCACCTTGATTCAGCTCAGCTTGAATAATTGACGTAATCAAGAAACCAGAGATCACGAAAAAAATGTCAACACCAATGTAGCCGCCAGAAAACCCGACTACATTGGCGTGAAATAGCAGTACGGGAACCACTGCCAGTGTGCGTAACCCGTCTATGTCTGGTCGATAAATCATGGAAATCTTTTAAAGATGGTTTGAAGAACTTTATTGATTGCGGAATGCTTGAATTTGAGCCGACAAATGCGGCACCATTATTTGGTTCAAATACAAAGAAGGATGATTTGAATCGTAATACAGTGGCTTTCCATCCATCAGCACTTCGCAGAATTCATTTCCGCACAACGGGCCGTTCAGGGTTAATACCACATCAAAATTTTTTCTGGCCACTTCATTAATATTCCCCAGCTTGTTTTCGTATTCTTCGGGGGTACGGCGTATTTCGGGATAGAAGCCCAAACGAGCTTGGCGGAAAAGGGCCTCAGGCACTGAATGCCGAGCGCCGGGCACAGTCAGCAAAAATGCAGACTTCGCGCCAATACTGCGTAGAACCTGGCCTGTGTGTGCAATTCCAGCGCTTACATTCATCAAACGGCTTGGGTTGTCGTAACTTGCGTTTCCGTCAAATACTGTATTCTTTTCTTCAAGTATGCCAAACCACGACCCAACTATTAGAACGCGGCCAATACCTTCCGTTTGTATATAACGCTTCACAGCATCTGAAGCTTGGCCACAGCCGTCCTTTCCTTGCTCTGCTCGCTCCAAGCCAAAAGCTATAGGGCAGCCAGCCATTGAAATTGCATAGCCGCTTATTCCTGCCTCTTGGAAGGCTTTGTCTAGGGCAGGAAACCAGGCACCAACATGTGAGTCGCCCCACACCAGCACATCAGGTTTGCCCACTATTTGCTGACCAAGGGTACAAAAACCTCTTTCCCGACCACGTAAAGTGAACAAATAAATTTCTGGCTTGCACTGGGAGTCGCTAATGCGTTTTTCATTGGCAACGTTGGCCAGTGCAACTATCTCGGGCGAAGCTCTCCACTCCCAACCTTTTCCCAAAAATACCAACACAGCGAACACTGCAAAACAAGCGGTCGCAAATGCACTGCCTGCAAAAATGGCTTTCCGGCTTAGGACGCTTACTTTGTTTGTTCGAAACGGAGTTTCAACGTAACGCCAAGAAATTACAGCCAAAGCCACCGACAAGCCAAACAGCACCAGTGCATGTAAGGTAGGCATTTTTTCAGGGTACAAAAGCGCATGAAATGCGAACAGTGGCCAATGCCACAAATAGAGTGAGTAGGATATCAAACCTACAAATACCACCGCCCGAGTTGACAAACAGCGCCCAACTACACTTTGCGGACCAGCCCAAATAATGGCTGCAGCGCCCAACACAGGGGGAACAGCCGTGTAGCCCGGAAACGGTGTGTTGGAGGAATACATAAAAACAGGGAGCAAGATTGCAGCCAAACCGAGCAGGGAAAGCACATGCTTAAAGCGTGGAAAGTGAACCTTTCCGGACGCCAAACCAATGGCCAAAAAAGAACCCACCAAAAGTTCCCACGCCCGCAAAGGCAACATGTAAAAATTCAATGTTGGTCTGCTGGACATGAAGTAAATGGACATGACCAACGAAACAGCAATGGCCCCCAAAAGAAGCCAAAGTACCAATACGCGACTAACCCGTTTGCCCACCAACATCAAAGCAAGGGGAAAAAATATATAAAACTGCTCTTCAACAGCCAGCGACCAAATATGGAGCAACGGCTTTGTTTCAGACGCAGCATCGAAGTATCCCGATTCCGCACCTAAAACGAAGTTTTGCACGAAGAAAATTGAGCCTAATACCGACTTGGCGAAATTGACTAATTCTTCAGGCGTAAAGATGAACAAACCAAAAGCAGTGCTAAAACCAATAACCACAAACAGCGCTGGCAGTATTCGACGAGCACGCCGTTCGTAAAACCCAACAATTGAGAAATTGCCTTGTACAACCTCGCGCCAAATAATTCCCGTAATCAAGTAGCCTGAAATTACAAAGAAAACATCAACCCCTACATATCCACCAGAAAAGGCAGATATGCCCAGGTGATACAAAACCACGGGCAATACGGCAAGTGCACGAAGGCCGTCAATATCGGGGCGGTAATTCATAAAATTTGGATTTAGCTACGCATTTCTGCTGTGTTCAGCCGAGGGAATGGATCAGTTGGTACCCGTACATTTAAGAAGCTACACAATTTTTCCCAACCATCGCCTTTGGTGACATCGAACTCAATAAGGTCACCAGGCCGATCTGCGAAATACTTGCGAACAGCGTCTTGATGCTGCAATAACTTTTCGAGATAGACCTGTTGGTGCCCGATGGGAGCAGGAACGCCATAAATCCACTCGTGCAATCTGATTGGCTTTTCCCCAAAATGTTTACATACAGAGGCATACCATTTATCGGGATCACGCACAGTTAATATAAATTTTGTTCCCGGCGCCACTAGGTCAAGTTCTTGATAAAGAACACACCAAGGATTGTCAGCCACAGCATCGAAACTCTGAAAAAGATCCAGTGCACGTTTAGACAGCTGATCGAAGTTATCCAAATCCTTTATAGAGAAAACGCCCCCGACCCGATAACCTAACTTTGACAATGCGTATTGAAGCGAGGTGGTTCCAGTCTTCTGCAACCCGACACAAACAACCTTTTGTTTTGGAACGCCATATTTCAATCGTCGCCAAAACAATGCCATCGAGTGTTTAAAAGTTAGTCGCGAATGATGAAACATTTAAATTAGTCCGCTCTGTTGATCAATAAAAACTAAACGTCATCGATTAAAAATACGCCTGAATGCCAAACCCCATTTGACTCCAAAAAGCCCAATCAAAATTCGTACTTTTACTGGCAATGCGGGGCTAAAATCGAATAGATAATTCTGGTGTTCCCAAGCGGAAGCCAAGGCCAATATTTCTGGCTCCTGTTGCCATGCGTAGGCAGTTTTCCTTACTCTGGCCAAACAAGCTCTTCTAGCTAACCTGTCGTTTCGTTGTGCCAACAGCAAGCTTGATATCGACTCGAAAGCCCGCCAAAAACTTCGAGCAGATTTCAGTGACTTGTCACGACTAACAGACCCAACTGGCGGGTTTCGATATAGAACGCGTGTGGCTTCACAGAAACGTACCTCAGCTGCGGCGGTAAGCACTCGACCAAAGAACTCGCCATCATCATCGCCTGTCAGCGAAACATCCCAATCACCGACCTTGTCAATCAGCTGCCGTGAGACCAGCCATGCATGCGGAGGAAAAAAGCCGCCGTTTAGCCACATATCGATCAGCAGGTCTGAACCACATGAGTAGGTTTTCCAGTATCGCCTTGTGCTTGGGGCAGCAATTTGATTGTCGTCATTAAAATAAGACCAAGGGCAAAATGCAATTGCACCGGGTGGCAAGTCTTTCAGCTCATTCAATTGTTCAGCCACTTTATTGGGCGGCAATATATCGTCAGCATCAAGAAACTGAATAAAGTTGCCTGTTGCCATTTTTAAACCGGCATTCCTGGCGGCACTTCCACCAGCATTTACACCAGTTACCCATCGAATTTGCCCATCGAATTGGCGAATTACATCAAGGCTACCGTCCGTTGAGCCATCGTCAACGACAATAACCTCGCAAGGAAATGACTGAGACAAAGCACTTTGAATTGCAGCAGCAACATAAGGTTGCTTGTTGTAACAGGGAATAATTATAGAAACGTTAGTAGTCATTTACACGCATATTCGGAGCATTATTCCATTGGGATCAGCGCAGACCTCGCTTTCGAAAAAGCTCTTGGGCGAATGAGTGCAAATCTTGGTCAAGCAAATTCCACTTTTCAACTGCAGCCCTATCCTCAGAAGTAACAATTTTTTGTATTCTTGTTTCCTTCGTCTTATCTACTCTCTCAGCGAGTACCCATCCGAGGCTTGATGCAATGCGTAGCGATGATTCTTCAAATTGATCCAAAAGACCAAATTCAACATATCGCTTTTCTAAGTTAAACTTCGCTGCAGAAAGAAGCGATAGTGAGCTTTCAGATTTCCAATAATGAGAATAACCAGCTAGATACCTTGTTTGCATATTGTCGATGAGCCACGTTCCTGCCAATCGAAATTTCCTATGCTTGTTGTATTCGAATATCTCAGCCAATTGCACTTCACGATTTGTGCGTTTTTGCTCAAGATTCCTTCCTGGCCCGAATTCGCCAGGCTGTTTAATGAAATAGTAATGTGAAATGGCTCTCTCTATAGGATCACGAAGCATAGTGAACATTTTTACAGGCCCAGTCACTAAATGTTGTATCCCGTAAACGCTATGCCCCACAAGCACCTGATATCGACCACGACTTCGGAGTAAATCTAACTCACCTTTATAGCTTTTAATCAAATCTCTAGGGTAGTTAGGTAAAACCAATTTTCTAACCAAGCTGGTTCCTGCAACTTTTGGAATATGTGTAAAAATGACAACGGGTCTCATTTCAGACTATTTCCTCATATGATTAAAAGTTCTTATTCTGCGGAGGGGAGAGTCCACGACCAACCCTTAGCTTCAAAGGCTTTACGAAGTATGGCTTCGTTTTCTATAGTGTGTCCGTTACCACTCTTACTTATTTTCCTCAGAGGCGTGCAAACCTTCCGAAGCTCTAAATCAAGTTCGCTAAACAGTGAATCCACTAATGGCTGATGATGCTCTGACGACTCAAGATGATCCTCATAGAAGATTACATGGTGAGGAAGTCCAGCAAGTAGTTTAGTTTCATCAGAAAGCCAGTTAAGCCGTCGCTCAAAATCAGCCAAAAATACCTCTTCAGAGATGCGTAAACTAATTGACTCTAATGCATCGTCCTTTTTGTGAAATGATCCCCTAGCTTTGGCTATATGCTTGGACAAAAGTTGGCGCAGCACGTCGCGTCTTTGAATGTGAACTATAGTCCAACCTTCTGTCACCATAAATTCTAGAAAACTACGCGAGTCAACCGGCGTCTTTCTCCCCCAGGTGAGATGTTCGGGTTTAACGTGAACAACTACATTTTGACCTGACCAACGTCGCCCCAACCCGGCCACATAAGCTTTGGGCCACCATACATCACGTGTAACCGTATTCAATACTTCATGAAGCCCTTTGAAATGTCCTGAGGAAACCAGCAATGACTCAAATAATGTTGTGCCAGAACGCCCTTGGCCAAAAATCAAAACATTCTTCGCTTTCGAACGAGCTTTGAACAGATATGCCACATACGCGATCAGCTCTCGCAAACGTAATACGACCGTTGTTTTGATTCGTACCCACGCCGATACGAGTTTAAGTGTTTTCATCTTCGAATTTATTTAGATACCAAACCACGCAAAATACGGCCTGCATTCGTTGCGCGATCACATATCGCAGGAAGTCGGGATTCAATCAGGGCTCGTATGCCATCTTTCCCTGAAACCAATTGATCAACAGCCAATGCGAATTGTTCAGGTGAAATGGATTTCACAGAGTGACAAAATTCCTGATGACCAAACACGTCTTGATTAATACCAATGGCTTTCACGGAATAACTCAAACTTAAGGTGGGCACACCAGAAGACAACGCCGCGATGGTGGCATGTGTGCGGGCACCTGCGAACACGCAGCACCGGGCAATCAGCCACTTTAATTCTGCGGCCCCCAGCGGCGGTACCAGCCCAATATGATTACTAACCTGCTGTGACACCTTCGCCTGAAGAGAAGCCATAAAGGCGTAGTCGTCTTCATCGTGTTTGGGTGAGGCCACGTGTGGAATCAACAGGATGGGTTTGTCGGTTCGTTTTGCGCATGCAACAACCATTTCAACGGCTTTGTCTCGCCATGCATCCAGGCCACCCGCTGATGAAAAGCGGGCCACCAATGGGCTAATGTTGATACCAATTGGTTGATTCGCCACCAAGGCTTGTACATTGAGGTCGGCAGGTTCTAGTGGCTTCATCACGAATGCAGGGTCAGCCACCAAGTGCACATTGTCTGTTATGCCATGCTTGGCCAAATACGACTGTGTTGCGGTTTCACGAACGAAAATGCCATTGAGTGTTTTCAGGTGCTGATGAATTACTGGCGCAAACTCTTCATCTTGATCAAAGGGCCCAACAGACGCACCCCAAATGTAGACAGGAATGCCCTTTTTTTGCAGGAAACGGTCAACGGCCATGTAGTCTAGCGGTCGGCCATAATCCAGCGAATAATTGTCGCCCCCCAGTTGCATGGCTGCCCCCAAGCCCGACACATGGCTTCGAAGATCGAAAGTGTGCTGCTGAAATTCCGTGCGCAACCTTTTGTTGGCTTGCGCCATCCACCATTTCAACGAGAAACGCGGGCCCACGTGCGAAACTGAAAAATTAGTGACCCGGCTGTCGATTTCAGCTTGCTGCTGCGCTGCCACAGTTTCGGGCGAGGCCATTACACCTGCACTTGCCTGAATTTCGCCAAATGTTTCGGTCAATATTTCCATGGTGCCGCGAACAATCGCCTCGCAACCGCGATTGCGATAAGGGCCGTTTCCAACAAACAGAAACTTTGTAGCAGGCTTTGGGTCGCTGATTTGATTTGCTGAGGTCACGTTTAGAAAATCTCGAAGAAGGAATTAAGTGGGAATTTTCAGCAACAACAGCGCACGCCGAATGCGATTCCAGATGCGCCGCATCCGCGAAGGGCTTACCTGCTTGTCGTAGGCCTTCACTAATGGCGCGATAGAGTCTACGAAAACTTGCAACACACCTTGCCGCTTGGCTTGCTGATACAAATCATGACTTGCCAGGCCAAGCTGGTAACGCAAGCGATGAATTTCTTGCATGTGCGGTTGAAGGTGATTTCTACTGGCCGTTACTCGCTTAACCGGTCGCCATTGGCCAGCACGGTCAGCAAGCCAAAGGCGATACGCCAAACCCTCTCGGCGATGCCGAAGCCCACCTGCTTGAGAAGCTGCTACCGAATCAACAGGCAACGGCTTAAGGTGCAAACGACCACTGTTTGCACCATCCATCAACAATTGTTGAAGTTGGTGGCTTCTTGCAACAATCACATTGCTGCCACGATGGTCGGTGTCGTATTCAGGTAACCATGCGTCGCCTACGGTTGCGTCTGCTGTTTCACCCAGCACATCGTCACAAAACTCGCAGGCCTTCAGCTTGAAAAGGCCATGACCCCAGTTGGCACCCAGCAATCCTTCCATGGGTTGCTGTACCTCCAGGTTATCGCCTTTACGGGTGCCGCTAACTTTTACACCATAGCGGGAGGCTGGGCGCCCGGGTAATTTGGCACGAAAGTCAATCGACTGGAGCTGCCCTGGCTCAACACCCAACTGCCACGCAATCGACTCTGCAAACGAAGCCGATTTTAAATGCCCACAAACAATAGCTACTGTGAACTGAACACGCTGAGCCAATACTGGGTCCGCAAGGATGGCAAGGCGCAGTGCTTTAATGAAACAAGGCACACCTATAAAAGCGTAGCGTCCCGGTGTATTCATTACGTGCTTGATAACCTGCGACATTTCAACAGGGTAGTACCGGGTTTTCGCGTTATCAAGCACACCCTGACGGCTAGATTGCACTGAAAAATGAAATAACGGCCCATTTTGATCCCGTGGCTTTTCAGTCACGTTCACAACGAAGTCCACCAGATTCTTGTCCAGCAATTCGGCAAGCAACCAGGTGCCTACACCGCCAGATGAGCCATTTTCACGAAACTCGCCTTCCTTAACCCAGCCCGCCCAAGTGGACAGGTATTTACCGATTCGTGAATCGGTTTGGTGATCTTCGGAAGGGAAAAGCCGATCAGCAATTTGGTTTTCATCCGGATTGCCCTCGGCAAAAGGGCAAGCCGATGCAGCCAGTTGGGTTCCGCCATCTTCGGGCAGCGCAGCGACAAGTCTCTGACTGCTATCGAACACCATCTTGATTCGATGATCAAAGGCAGCACATGCACCACAGCCCACACAGTACCCACCATCAACAACTTTTTGAAGCGGCGAATGCATACGCATTAATTCCACAGGGGGGCTGCCCCCCACTTCATTTGCTTACTAGGCAAATGCACCAAACGATCAAAACTTCGAGCCAGAAACCGTGATGCCACCGCCCCGCTTAGTTTGTCTGTGAACAGGAACCACTTCGAACAACGCACTGAAATAATGATTTTGGCCAATGATTTGCGCCATGCCGCCAAATCGCTTTGATTTACCAGATCACGGCAGCGATTTCCCATGGCAGCACGAATCGCTGTTGGCAACATTCTGTTACGCCAATGGAAGTTAAACAAAAGGCGTTGCCTTTCAGGTGTCCATGTTTTCAGCTTGGGCAGAGTGTGCTCGGTTAGCTCCATTAACTGATCGAAGCGGGCCATAAGCTTTTCCCGTGACTGGTTGGGTGCCCGCGATCTTGAATCTTCCCGTATGCGATAAACGGCAAGCGGCTCGTGTACCTGCAGCACAGGGAATGATTCAACAAATGGAACCAAAAGCTGGAAATTTTGAGAAGACGTTTTGGAGAAATAAATACTACGGTCTGGATGTACGGCAAGAAACATTTCACTGCGTACCATGTGGCAGACTGGACCGTAGAAGTAACGCATGAACAGCAAGTCTTCGAACAGACCGTGCGCGCGGTGCGATGGCACATCAACCGGCATGAAGTGACCATCGAATTCTTGCCTTGCCTCAATGAACAATTGCGCATTAGAACGCAGCAAACCTATATCCGGGTTTTGCTTGAATAACTCAACCCTTCTTTGTATCGAACCAGGGGTAAGCCAGTCGTCGGGATCGGGCCACATCAGGAACTCGCCAGTGAAATGCTTCAAACCTGTATCCACTGCGCCGCCCAAGCCTTTGTTGGCTTGCTCAATTAGCTTGACAATGTAACCTTCTGACTGCAGTAGAGGAACAGACTCACGCAGCATCTCGGTGGTGGCACTGTTTGCGCCATCATTCACCAAGATAACCTCAAGGTTTTTGTAAGTTTGGTCAACTATTGAGGAGATAAACTTTTCTAAATAGGCTTCGACGTTGAAACACGGCACGACAATGCTGACCAGACCCGGAACAAGTTCAGCGCTTTGGGGCAATGCGTTCATTGTGTTGCCGGGCCTTAAGAGTTAGACGAAATGCTGACTGGTTTGCCAATCATGGACAGGTGTTTTTCGCCACCCGCATTGATCACCCAACGACCCTGACTAAAGGCGTTGAACACTTGTGAACAGCCGGGAACAATCCTGTCGTGTAGTTCAACAAATAACAGGGGCACCTGCTGCAAATCTGTGTCGGCATTTTTCAAAATCTCGTATTCGCCGCCTTCAATATCCAGTTTGACCAAGCCAATCGGTTTGCCGCCAAACTTTCTTGAAATATCGCCCAAGGAAATCGTTGAAACTGAACCCAGCACATTGCTGCTGGATGTCGTGTCTTGAAGCGCAATACTGAACCCCCACTCGCCAGTGCCTCGATCGCGAAGTAATACGTCTTGGCCACCTTGGGAATGAAGGGCCGACTTTGAAGCATGTATGTTTTTGTGCCCTTGAATATTTTTCTCGAGCACTGCGTAATTCGCATCCGATGGCTCGACAGATACCACGGTTGCTTTTGGGTACATCTTCGATAGCTTGATTGCTGCGGCACCGATGTACCCGCCTGCATCGACAATGATTCCGTCAAAGTTGGCCGGAAGCAAGGTGGAAAGAATGTCGAATTCCCTTCTCAAGCTTTGGAAGGCTACTCTTAAATCAGGAGTACCCGGGCGCACCAATACGCTTTGCCCTTCAACCACAACCCGCATTGGGTCTTTACTACCCAGGTATGATCGCAGGCGATAGGTTAGATAGGCGCGATAGCCAACGATAGGCGCGTCGCGAAAAATTGTTCGAATTAGATTGAATAATCGTTTTATCATATAAGCCTTGATCGAATCGATAGTTTGGACAGCAATCGTTTACCCCCAACAGAACGGCTTGTTAAGCAATGCGGAAGAATGGTAGGGTTCTTTAAATTACAATTTCAACGATTCAAGTATGCTGTCGGACACTTGAGTATTGTTGCTTCCAACCGGCTTGAGGTTGATGGGACAGGAAATTGCGGAGAACTACGCATTGGAGAACCTGGTGATGGCTGCCATCGAACTGTCAAAGGACGTATCTCCTTCAAGAGCCAAATGATGAAATCTGGCAATACCCTGAATTCACTGGTTGCCTTGCGAAATCGCATTTGCAGATGGCGCAGAAAAACACCCCCCGGGGAGGGTTTTATCAGCGGGTGTTCAAGACTGACTTTGGTGGAACTCATTAGGCGTTCACAGATTGGGGTAAAAAAAATAGCTGAAGTTAGTGTGTTTTGGTGAGGTCTCGAAAAACAAAATTTTCTTTTTGTAGTTGTTCCCATGACGCAAAGCCCGCAACCTTGCCCTTGTCAAGCACCAGGATACGGTTGCAATTGCGCAAAGTAGACAAGCGATGGGCAATCACAATCAGGGTTTTGTCCCAAGGTAATTCGTCGATTGCACGCATCACTTCGTTTTCAGTCACGTTGTCTAAAGCACTTGTGGCTTCGTCAAAAACGATCAAGTCGGCATTGTTGTACAAGGCGCGTGCAATACCGATTCGTTGCCTTTGTCCACCGGACAATCGAATACCACGCTCGCCCACTTCAGTGTCATAACCCTGTGCCAGTTCAGTGGTCACGAAATCATGAATTTGAGCGATTTTCGCTGCCTCAAGCATGCGGTTTTCATCGATTTGATCCCGCAAAATACCCAGTGCAATGTTCTCGCGTATGGACGCGTCGACCAAAAATATTTCCTGGGGCACATAACCAACAGTGGCTTGCCACGCCCGCAACTTTTCAGCCTTTACCGGGTTACCGTCAACGACCATTTCGCCGTTGGTAGGCAATATCAAACCCAGCAAAATATTTGCCAAAGTTGATTTGCCCGCACCTGTGGTACCCACAATACCTATACGTTCGCCTGCATTGATTTGAAGTGAAATGTCGCTTAAGCCGGGTTTGCCATTGCTCTCATAGAAAAACGAAACATTGTTCAACGCCAGAGAGGACTTCAGCCCTGTGGGCTGCGGCCTGCTCGCAGGCAGTTTTTCAGTGCTCTTGAAACCGATTAGGTCTGCATGCACCCTTTTTACGGCAGCAGCGCCATAGGCGAGCATGGTCAGGCTTTGAAAGAGTTTTGACAACTCCGGGATCATTCTTTGACCCGCAAAAACAAGTAATCCAATAGTTGGCAAAACGGTGGCCATCACTTCACGGTTAACGCTGGCATGGTCACCCAAAATAACAAGGCACGCCAAAATTAGTCCCGAGAAAGCCGCCCCATGCATTACGTACTGGGGCACCTGGCTGATAACAGCCACGCCAGCCTGCGTTAGCGCCATTTTCTGGGAGGGTGCTGCATACCGGTTCAAGTAGAACCGCTCGCGCCCTAGAATTTTGATGTCTCGAATGCCCCCCAAACCTTCATTGGCAATGCGGTAACGTTCAGTGTTGGCCTTTGCCCGGTCAACTCCCATTCGACGAACTTTGCGGCGTGAAATAAGAATTGAAATACCGTAGATGCCGCCAAGCCCTGCAAATACAGACAACGAAACTACGAAATTCGCGTACAGCATGACGAACAAAAGCGCTGCCGTGGTTAACACAGCGGCACAGGCTTCGGCAGCAGGGCGAAAAAACTGCTGAACAACCTGCTGCGATTCAGCCAGTAGCTTGGTTCCCATTTCGCCCGAATGGTTGACCAAAAAATATGAATAAGGACGAGACAAATAACTTTTTAGCAGCTTGTGGCTGATTGAATGAGACCGCATGAAAACAAAGCGACTTACAACAAAAACCCGCAACACTTGAAACGCATTGGCAATGACTACCAAAGCAATTGAGCAAACCCCCAAAACAATCAGGAAGTCGTGGCTGCTTTGAAAATTGCCCTTTTGGTAGACCCATTTCAACGGTGCAATTTTTTGAATACTTTCAGGATCTGCAAGCACGGAAAGGAACGGAGCAATTGACCCGACCATGGCAGCTGACAATACGGCCGCAAGAATAACTACAGCAAGAACCAGGAAGGCATTTCGACGCTCACGCTTGTCGAGCATTTCCCACGCCATACCAAATATTTCACGATTAACCATGTGCAGCAGGGTCCACAATATAAGAGAGATACCACTCGACGAACCGCGCAACCCCGTCAACAACATTTGTTTTGGGGGAGTAACCAGTCAGGTTCTTGCAAAGTGTTGCATCGGCCCAAGTGGCTGGTACATCCCCTTGCTGCATGTCCATGTAGTTTCGAATGGCTTTTTTTGAAGTTGCAACTTCAATTGCGTCAATAAAATCTTCAAGCCGAACCTTGCCCGAGTTTCCAATGTTAACTACACGGTAAGGCGCAACATGCGAAAGGCTGTCGCCTTCGACTGCAGTTTCTGGCCCACCAGGAACCGCGTCGATCAGCAATCGAATTGCTCGCACCAAGTCGTCAATGTAGGTGAAGTCTCGCCACATTTGACCGTGGTTATATACGTCGATAGGTTTGTTTTGAAGAATCGCGGAAGTGAACTTGAAGAGCGCCATATCGGGCCGCCCCCATGGGCCGTACACCGTAAAGAAGCGAAACATGGTGATTGGCAAACCGTGAATATGTGCCCATGAATGGGCCATAGCCTCGTTGGCTTTTTTAGTGGCTGCGTAGAACGACATTTGAACATCTGCTTTTTGATGTTCTGCGTAAGGCATTGTGGTGTTGGCACCATATACCGAGCTGGTTGAAGCCATTAGCATGTGTCGTGGTTTCACGGCCAAGGCAGCATTCATCAAGTTAAAAGTGCCCACAATATTGGCGTTCAGGTATGCGCGTGGATTTTCAATTGAGTAACGTACACCTGCCTGTGCAGCCAAATGAACGATCACATCGGGTTTGAACTTGATCACGGCACTGGATAATGTTTCATCGTTCTCGAGCATGGCTTCAGTGGCCTCGAACTTCGGAAAAGAGCGAAGAATATCGTGGCGCTTTTTCTTCAGCTCAACATCATAGTAGTCGGTCAGACCGTCATATCCATGAACGTCCCACCCTTCCTGCAAGAGAAGCCGTGCAAGATGGAAACCAACAAACCCTGCCGTTCCTGTAACAAAGGCTTTCATAGGGACTCAATCTTTTGATTCATCGATGGCCTCGCGCTCCAGCTGCTCAAGTTCACACTTCAACAACTCAAATTCATGTCGCTTTCGAAGCAGGAAACGCTTTGTAATTGATAGTTTGTCAGCAACGCCTTTCGGGGTTAGCAAATACACGTATGCAAGTTTGTTGTCGCTACGCAGAAAATTCCCCACCTTGATTAAACCCCGTTCCTTAAGGGCCTTTAGCTGATAGTTGATTTGACCCAAGCTTACGCCCAACTCATCGGCCAGCTCGCGCTGGGATATTTCGGGCTTGCTTTCAATCAGGCGCAGCACTCGGTACCGCACCTCCTCGCGTTGTTGTTCCAAACGATCAGACACTAAAAGGTTCTCTTAAGCACGCTACCGCCGTGTTGTTCGCCGTTCAACAAGCGGGAAATGAATTGAAAGTTAGTTTTACTGCATAGCAACATACAAAGTTCGGCGCAGTGCACACGGTCAAGCATGGGCTTTTACCACCACCCCGAGCTTGCGTTCAAAATTGAACACCTCCAATGTTAAAGCTAACTCAATGACAAGTCCATGACGTTTGTGCATTGCGATTACCTAAAAAACGGGACAAATGACAACCACCCCCAATTCATGGGGGAGTAGATAACAAAGTTTTATGGAGCGATTTGAATGGCTTTTTTCAATTGAACCAGCAAGCTATAGAGCAAATCGTCGACATTTTCAGACGAGGCCGAAACCTCAAGCACAATGAATTCAGGCACATCAACTAGGTCTGGCTTAGTTACAGTGGCAGCCACAGCCACGCAACCAGCTTCCATCAGCAACTTTGCAAGGGAAACCATTCGGCGCACATGCTCGGCTTTGTCTGAATCTTTAAAGCCCAAATCCATGCTTAGATCGCTGCGAACCTTGCTGCCTGTAATCAACATGGTACTGATGCGCTCGTGGTGAAGCATCAGTTCAAACTTTGCGGCAAGCTCTGTTTTATTGGAGTCTGCTGGCCCTACAAACCACACGGTGTGCCCTTTGTGGCCGTGCAGCTTGGCCCTGTCTTCGATGCTTACGCCCGCTTGGGTTGCGTGAATCATTTCATTGCGCTTTAACGCAAAGTGAATAACCCCTGCCCCCACAGTGCGGTTGCTGTAGCGGTCGACAAGAATAAAACTTCCCAATTGCTTGTTTTCAGCAAACGGCAAGGCCACCGCCTTGCGGTCAAGGTGAATGTTTACCTCTGCAATATCGTTGGTTTCAAGGTGTTCCGCGGCTTCGTGCGCCAAGGTGTTTACATTCACCTTATGCTTTATTTTGGTAATGCTGCAGCCCAGTTGTTGGGTGTGTAACTGTATCAAGTAGTTTTTCGCGGGTAAACCTTGTTCAGGATCCATCCACACCAGGCTTACGCAAAACTGGTCAGCGGCTTTCAGGCCCAGCGCAGGGTGGCAAAGTACGTCGCCACGGCTTACATCGACTTCGTCCGCTAAGGTTAAGGTAATGGAATCGCCCGCCCTGGCTTGCGCCCAGTCGCCTTCAAACTGAACAATTTTGCTTACCGTGCTTTGTGTGTTCTTGCCTGCCACTTCAATCGGCATACCGGGGCTTGCCAAACCGGAAGCCACCAAACCAGCAAAGCCGCGGAAATCCAGATTCGGCCTGTTGACCCACTGAATGGGCATGGCAAATTGCTCAGGCACCAATTCGCCAACCTGGCCTAAAACATCGACAGTTTCAAGGTAACCCATCAATGTGGGCCCATGATACCAAGGCGTATTTTTCGAACGCTCACGAAGGTTGTCGCCACCAATAGCGGACAGCGGAATGGCTTGAACTGCCTCAATACTGAGCGCTTTTGCGTACTCAGCAAAATCGGCAACAATTTGGTCATACACCTCTTGTTTGAAGTCGACCAAATCCATTTTGTTCACCGCCAGCACTAGGTGGCGAATACCCACCAGCTGCGTTAAAAACGCATGGCGGCGGGTTTGTGTCAGCACGCCTTTGCGGGCATCAATCAACAATACCGCCAAGTGGGCTGTTGATGCACCTGTAACCATGTTGCGGGTGTACTGCTCATGCCCCGGTGTGTCGGCCACAATGAATTTTCGGGCATCGGTTTGAAAATAGCGGTAGGCCACATCAATGGTAATACCTTGCTCACGCTCGGCTGAAAGGCCATCTACCAACAAGGCGTAATCGATGTTGTCGCCTTGGGTGCCGTAGCGCTTGCTTTCATTGCGCAATGCTGCCACCTGGTCTTCAAACAGCTGTTGACTTTCCCACAACATGCGACCAATCAATGTACTTTTGCCATCGTCGACACTGCCACAAGTAATAAAACGCAACGTATCCAGGCTTTGTTGTTGGTCCAGGTAGGCTTGTACTTTTTCTGCGGCATTCATCTTAGAAATACCCCTCTTGTTTTTTCTTTTCCATGGATGCTGGCGAGTCTTTGTCAATTGCTCGCCCTTCGCGCTCAGACACATTCGATTCCAGCAGTTCCAGAATCATTTCCTCAAGGGTGTCTGCAGTTGATTCCACTGCACCAGTCAGCGGGTAGCAACCCAGTGTTCGAAACCGTACCCATTTAATTTCAACTTCGTCACCTTCTTGCATGGGCAAGCGGTCGTCGTCCACCATCATCAAGATGCCGTCTTTTTTTACAACTGGCCGAGGCTGCGCAAAATACAAGGGAACAATGGGAATATTTTCTCGGTAGATGTATTGCCAAATATCCAGCTCAGTCCAATTACTCAGCGGAAATACGCGCATGCTTTCACCACGATTTTTCCGGGCGTTGTACAGGCTCCAAAGCTCGGGGCGCTGGTTTTTCGGGTCCCACTGGTGCGTGGTGGTGCGGAAGCTGAAAATACGCTCTTTCGCACGGCTTTTCTCCTCGTCGCGGCGTGCGCCGCCAAAAGCAGCATCAAACTTGTATTTGTCCAAAGCCTGCTTCAAACCCACTGTTTTGGTGATGTCGGTGTGAATACTGCTGCCGTGATCAAACGGGTTAATGTTTTTCTCAATGGCGTCGGGGTTGACATGCACCAGCAGTTCCATACCGCTGTGCTTGGCCATGAGGTCGCGAAACTGGTACATGGTTTTGAATTTCCATTGAGTGTCTACGTGCATCAACGGAAATGGGGGCGGGGCCGGGTAAAAGGCCTTGCGCGCCAAATGCAACATCACAGCGCTGTCTTTACCTATCGAATACAACATAACCGGGTTTTCAGCCTGGGCAACCACCTCACGCATAATGTGCATGCTTTCAGCCTCAAGCGCATCCAGGTGCGAACGGTCACCTTTACTCAGCAGCTTGGTAGCTCGTGGCTTTAAATTCAGCGCGTTGTCTTGCAAATGGGTTTGGTATGCGGGCAAACAAAGCTCAAAACTTGCAGTTTTCCAATCGCGTGCGTGTATGCCCCGTACCATAGCCACCAAGGCACCACTTGGCCAAAGCTGACAAGGCTTACCCACGGCTTCCGCCAATTTGGCAAATGCAGTCAGCAATACTTCAGGAGCTACAGCAGCCTTGCTCGCCTTCACTGCCTGCCAATAACGCAAACCTTTCTGGTTGTTGGCCACAAGCAAAGTCAGCTTGTTAAAGCTGTGTACCTGCACATTAATAACCGCGTGGCGCTTGCGCTTGGCTTCAACCTGATAAGCATTCAATACAATTTTTTTGACCGAGCCGCCTTTTTCATCGGTGGTTTGCTCAACCATGACGGGCTCGGGCAAGAAACCTGACTCGTGCAAAGCACGCTCGGCGGTGCGCTGGCTTATGTCGCAGTCAGCCTGCATGGATTCAACGAAGTCGACGCTGTTGAAAACAGCGGAGGTGGCATGGGCAACCAAGGCCTCGGCCAGTTGGGTAGTATGCAGCCCCAAGAAGTTTGACGTATTTTGCAAAATTGATATTCCCGTAATGTAAATTTTGCTTGAGCAAGCTTATATTGTTAGGTAATTTATATATAACTGCATTTTACGTCAAATTATTTACCCTATGCTTATTGATCAATTTGAGGGCGATATCGCCTGGAAACACCATCACCCCATGATTGTTGGGCGTGTTTACAAAGCCAGAATTGGCGACAACCCAACGATTTCACAGTGCACAATCACCGAACTGAAGTACCAAGAAGCTGAAGACGGGAAAACTCGACTCGCAGCCAAAACACTGCTTACAGGCCAAATTGGCGTAGTCAACTTGCACCTTGAACCCGGTGTTGAATCGAACGTTGATGTAACCACCCTGCCTATTGAGTTGCTGGACCTGGATAGCGACGAACCACTGGCCACCTGCAATTTGCATTTTCCACTGAGGCGTTCGAGCAATATTCGCTGGCAGGCCATGTCAATTGACCGCGACGCCCGCGAGACATTGATGCAACAGAAGGGCAAATGTATTTGGTTTACCGGGCTGTCGGGTTCGGGAAAAAGCACGATTGCCAGTGCATTTGAAAAGCACCTGTACCAGCAAGGTCGCTTCACGATGACCCTCGACGGCGACAATGTTCGCCATGGCTTGAACAAAGACCTAGGGTTTACCGAAACAGACCGTGTTGAGAATATTCGCAGAGTGGCTGAAGTTTCGAAATTGATGGTGGATGCAGGCTTGGTGGTACTGGTTAGTTTTATTTCACCCTTCAGGGCTGAGCGAAAACTGGCACGCGACCTGTTTGCCCCAGGCGACTTTCTTGAAGTATTTGTAGACACGCCACTGGAAGAATGTGAGCGCCGTGATGTAAAAGGCCTTTATGCAAAAGCGCGCCGAGGTGAAATCAAGAACTTCACAGGTATAGATAGCGCCTATGAAGCCCCAACTGACCCCGAAGTTCGCCTACCCACTGTGGAGCTTTCAATTGACGAGTGCTGCACACGCTTGAGTGAATTGCTGAAGAAAGGCAACGCATGATAACAAGCTGGGTAGTGCTGGCCTGTGTTGCTTTGCTGTTGGTGTTATTGGTGCGCGGCGTTGCTCAACCAGCAGCTTTGTTTGGGCTATTCGCAACCGGCTTTTTTTTCGCTGGCTTGATCGAACAAAACGGATTTTTAACCTCCTACACCAACCCCGCTTTAATTTGCGTACTGCTTCTGATACTGATTGGACTTGTACTTGAGCGGAGCGCTTTGATAACTCAAATGTCCAAAGTTTTTCTAAGCGGCTCCGCGAAGCTTGCTGTGTTTAAACTTTCGGCACTTACATGCCTGTTTTCAGCATTTGTGAGTAACACGGCTGTGGTTGCAGCGTTATTGCCTGCAGTTTCAAAACAAAGCCGAATAGATCCATCCAAGTTACTAATTCCACTTTCATATGCGTCTATTTTGGGTGGAGTTACTACGCTGATTGGTACTAGCACCAATTTGCTTGTTTATTCACTGGCAGAAAGCCAAGGTGTTGAAGGTATTCACCTGTTTACATTTGCAGGCGTGGGCTTGATTCTGGTTGTAGCGGGCTGCGCCTTGATGAGCTTGACTACAAGTGAAGACAAGGTTGATTTGGCTGCAACAGGCAAACTGGCAGAGAACAACGACAACCCACAAGGCTACTTTCTGGAGTCGAAGGTAAATGCTGGCTCAAGCCTGGTTGGCAAGTCGGTAATTGACAACGGCCTGCGCGGGCTTGAAGGCTTGTTTTTGCTCGAAGTTGTTCGAGATGAACGGTTGCTTAGTCCTGTACGGCCCGATGAAATTGTACAAGCCAACGACCGATTGATTTTTGTAGGTGAAACACACCGCATTCAAACTCTTCAGCGATTTGACGGATTAGAGGTTTTTGGTTCATCGGCAGGCGAGTTGCTGGAAAGCAATTTGGTTGAAGTGGTCATTGCGAACCAAAGCGAATTGGTTAACAAAACCCCAAGAGAAGTTGATTTCCGTACGCTGTTTGATGCTGCTGTGGTTGGCATTCGCCGCGGAAACAAGCGCCTGACAGGGCAATTAGGACGGGTGGAACTGCGCGTAGGCGACAGCCTTATTTTGGCAGTTGGTGCAGACTTTAAAAACCACAAGAACCTGGAAAGAAATTTTCATGTCCTCACGGCCGAGCCGTTGCAGCCCAAGCTTTCCCGCAGGGACAACTGGATGACCTTGGGCGGTTTGGCGTTGGCTATTGGCTTGGCGGGTACTGGCGCAATTAGCCTGTTACAAGGCTTGATGGCCTTTGTACTATTTTTGTTGGCAACCAAATTGTTATCACCAGGGCAAATACGACGAAGGTTTCCGTTTGATTTGTGGGTTTTGATTGGCTCGGCTTTGGTAATTGCTGACGTGATGACCAGTTCAGGTGCTGCCAAATTAATTGCCGACTATACCTCCTCAGTATTAAGCCCCTTTGGCGTAATGGGTGCGTTTGTATCGGTATATTTGATGACCTGGTTACTGACCGAACTGGTAACCAATTCTGCAGCGGCTGCATTGGCCTTTCCGATTGCACTGAGCAGCGCTGCGCAATACGATGCGGCAGCATTGCCGTTTGTGATGGCTGTTGCGTTTGCGGCAAGTTCAGGGTTTCTCATTCCAACCGGGTATCAAACCCACATGATGGTGATGTCTCCAGGCCGGTACCGCACCATGGACTTTATTCGCAAAGGTGTGCCGATGGCTTTGCTGTACGGTGCCATCTGTATTGTATTTATTCCTCTATTTTTTCCATTTTAATTTTTACATTGGATATTGAACATGACGGTATCAGCAGACCAGTTGGTGACGATTGCGAAGCAGGCAGGCGCGGCAATCATGAAGATTTACGAAGGCGAAATTGCAGTTGAATACAAGGCAGATGAGTCGCCACTGACGTTGGCTGACTTGGAAGCAGACCGTGTGATTTGCGAAGGCTTACAAAAATGCTACCCAGATATATTTATTCTTTCTGAAGAATCTGCATCGGGTGACCTGGCTGATTACGACAACTTTTTTCTGGTCGACCCACTGGATGGCACCAAGGAGTTTTTGAAACGAAACGGTGAATTTACAGTAAACATTGCCTGGATTAAAAACGGGGTTGCTGAAGTTGCGGTGGTATATGTTCCAGCCTTGAGCGAGTGTTTTAAGGCGGATGAAACTGGTGCCTACGAAGAAGAAAAGAATGGTGCCTGGAAAAAGTTGGGGACCAATAAAGTTCGGGGCGATAAACTGAGAATTGTTGGCAGCCGTTCGCATGGCGCAGAGGAAATGGAAGCCTGGCTGGCCACCCTTACCGAACCCTATGAATTTCTAGGTGTAGGTAGTTCACTTAAGTTTTGCAGAGTTGCGCAAGGCTTGGCAGATATATACCCACGCTTCGGCCCTACCTGTCAATGGGACACTGCAGCGGCACAGTGCATTGTAGAGAAAGCAGGTGGCACTGTTGCAGACTTGAACGGTGACGCAATTCGGTACGGGGTACTTCGTGAGAAGCTGAACCCCTATTTTATTTGTAAAGGTCAATAGAACCCTCAATACTCATGCCTCTGCATAACCCCTGCAGGGGCTGGATACCTTAGTTCAATCACTCCCAAATAAGTCTCTTGTATAAATCTTGTGTTCCACATCAGCAAGCTCTTGCACATGCCGGTTGCAGAGTATTAAGTCTGCCTGCTGCTTGAACTGTTCCAGGTTATTCACCACCCTGCTTCGGAAGAACTCGGGCTCTTGCAGCACCGGTTCATACACAATCACCTCAATGCCCTTGGCCTTGATGCGCTTCATGATTCCTTGAATAGCTGATGACCTGAAGTTGTCGCTACCTGCTTTCATTACCAAGCGGTAAATGCCCACCACTTTGGGACTCCTGCCGACTACGTCTGATGCAATGAAGTCTTTGCGTGTAGTGTTGGCTTCTACAATCGCCTGGATCATGTTCTGTGGCACATCGCTGTAGTTGGCCAGTAGTTGCTTGGTGTCTTTGGGCAAGCAATAGCCACCATAGCCAAAGCTTGGGTTGTTGTAGTGGTTGCCGATGCGGGGGTCCAGGCTTACGCCATCAATAATTTGGCGCGTGTCTAGCCCGTGTGTTGCAGCGTATGTATCCAGTTCATTGAAGTAAGCCACCCGCATGGCCAGGTAGGTGTTTGCAAACAGTTTGATGGCTTCAGCTTCGGTACTGCCCGTAAACAGGGTGGGTATGTTCTGCTTGATTGCACCTTGCTGCAGCAACGCAGCAAACTGCTGGGCCCGCTCGCTTTGCTCACCCACTACTATACGGCTGGGGTAGAGGTTGTCGTACAGGGCTTTGCCTTCTCGTAAAAACTCCGGGCTGAATATGATTTGGTTGGTGTTCAGCTTCTTGCGCAACTGTTCGGTGTAGCCCACCGGGATGGTGCTTTTAATCACCATGGTGGCTTTTGGGTTAATTGCCAGAACATCGCCCACCACTGCTTCAATCGATTGGGTATTGAAGTGGTTGGTCTCGGGGTCGTAATCGGTGGGGGTGGCAATAATCACAAAGCTTGCACCCACATAGGCCTCTTCCTTATTGGTGGTGGCTTTGAAGTTCAGTGGTTTGTTAGCCAGGAAATCTTCTATTTCCGCATCGTGAATAGGCGACTTTTTCTGGTTCAGCAAATCAACCTTGGCTTGAACAATGTCCAAGGCCACCACTTCATTGTGCTGGGCCAGCAGCGTGGCGTTGCTTAAGCCCACGTATCCCGTGCCTGCAATTGCTATTTTCATGAATTTAAGGGTCAACATTGGATTAAATCTGTTCAAAAATGAACACACTCGATAATAGATGCTTAGTAATTACATGTCTATGAAATTGCTGCACTGCACATACCCAGTATCAGCTACAAATAACGTAGTTTTACTGACATCTCCCCGCATTTGCGGGGGTAAATTAGAGCGTTTATTTATTGACCAAACCTCACTTCGCAAACACACTTGCGTTCATGAAAATTTCCATTATTACTGCGGTGTACAACCGCGCCAGCACACTCATCAGCTCGATCGATTCAGTGCAAACGCAGTGCTACGCCAACACCGAACATGTGTTGGTTGATGGCGCTTCCAGCGATGGTTCTGTTGAATTGATTCAGCAACGCATTCGCGCGCACGATGTGTTCGTGAGCGAACGCGATGGCGGCATTTACGACGCGCTGAACAAAGGGTTGAAACTGGCCACTGGCGATGTAATTGGGCTGGTGCATTCAGACGACTTTTTGGCCGATCCGCATGTGCTTCGGGACGTTGCGCAAGCCCTAAGCCAACCCGGTGTACACGGGGTGTATGGCGATTTGCAGTATGTGTCGAAAGACGACACCAATAAGGTGATTCGCCATTGGGAATCGGGCCAATACCACCCTAGCAAACTAAAGCGCGGGTGGATGCCACCGCACCCTACCCTGTTTTTAAAGCGCGAAGTGATTGAGCAGTGGGGCGGCTATGACACCACCCTGCGCATTGCCGCCGATTACGACGCCATGCTGCGCTACCTGCACAAGGGGCAAATTCAATTGGCTTATATTCCGCGCGTGTTGGTCAAAATGCGGGTGGGCGGTGAGAGTAACAAGTCGCTTAAGAAAATTATGCAGAAAAGCCGCGAAGACATGACCGCCCTGCGCAACAACGGCGTGGGCGGTTTTGGCACCTTGCTGTTTAAAAACCTGAGCAAGATAAAGCAGTTTTTTTAACTACGCGCGAGCAAGCCTTGATTTACCTTTCTGGTTTCGTCTAACTGCTTGGCGATTAAGGCGCTGGTTTCTTGGCTTAAACCTACCGCCTTGGCCAAGGTTTCAAACTGAGCGAGGGCGTGAACGGTGTGCTCAACGATTTGCCTGGCTTCGCCCCAATTCGCAAAACCTGCCGCAGCTGCCAGGCCTTGCACGGCCTTCAACGGCGGCGCTTTGCCAAAGCCTGCAAATGCCGTGCTGTGCTCACCGTGGGGGTGGGGGCTAAAGGTGACATCGTAAAAAGGTGCTGGCTGCCAGTGGCCTTGGTCGTTTTGTAAAAACGCCCAGTTTTTGCTGTGGTCGTCTTGATTGCTCGCCAGCAAATTGAACATAGCGCGCCGAAATTGAAGCTGAGCTGCCGCAGGCGATTTACACAAGCGCCGGGTTGCTGAAATTAGCGTTTGGTAATCCAGGCTGGGCAAGCGAAAGTCTGCACCCAACAGGCCACAAGCACTGTGCATGTGCAAGCGGCCAGCCGGGCCCTCTTGATTGGAAACCCAGTCAAAACGCTTTAAAGCCAGCCAAGGGTACTGGCGATTGGCCTGGCTGGGCTGAACCAGCGTGAATTGCGCCGGTTCTAGCTGAAGTTGCTCAGCAAGCTGCAAGTACACCGCTTCGCAAACACCTTCCTCGTGGCCCAAGGGCAAACTTGCGGAGGTAAATTTAACCAACCAGGCTTCATCGCCCGCCCTGGACGCCGTGCTGCAGTTGGCCCAGTTGCCGGGTTGCGCATATATCAAGGCCTTGGGCCTTGCGCCTCCCGAATTTCCGCTGACCACCAAGGCTTGCAGCACCTCCCCGGTTTGCCCCTCGAACACGGCTTGGGCTTGTTGGCCCAATTCGGAAAGGTCAATATCGCTTTGAGTTATAGCTGCATATTGTGAATTGGGGGCGTACGCCAAGGCACCCACTGCACCCTGCCCAACAAAGGACAGGCGGTCCATTTGCGTGAGCAGGTTGGGCAGTATGCCATGCTGGCGAAACACGCGGTCTTGAAGCAACAGCCCCCAGCCATCGGGCAGGCTATCGGCAAACACACCATGCAGGCCTTGGTGAGGGCCAGCCGGGGCTTGCTGAAGGGCCAATGTGTTATTCAGCGCGTAAGGCGACAAATTGCCGAAACGGCCCAAATAATTGTCGTGGTACTGAAAGTAAACGCCTTGCCTGTTTTGCGCCAGGGTGCCCACTTCAACTTGCTGGCCAGTTGACAAGGTGCGGCTTACATTCAGTTTTTGGATGGGTTTAAAACTCATCGGCCAGCACCTGTTCGATGGTTGTTGGGTGGGCTAAGGTGTTGTTGTGCCGCTGATTAAGCAGCATGGCCAAGCGGTCTATGTTGTCCAGGCACTCCCAAAGCAGCAAAAACTGGCGTAGCGATATTTGGCCGGTGGTTTCAAACTTTTTGATGGTGGGCGCTGGCACAGTGCTAATTTTTTCCAATGCCTGACGAGACAGCTTTTGCTGCTTGCGCAGCCGCTGAAGGTGCTGGGCCAGCTGATTTTGCAGGTTGGTTTCAGTAGACAAACTGATATTCATTTAAGACACAATAGTATCCATACAACCTAATTATAACAACTTATGGATATTATGGTGCCTATTTTCTTAGTGCGCACGCCTGCGAAAGAAAATACCCAGCACCAGCATGCGGCGGTACAGCCGCACATAGGCCACTACGCTGAAGGCCAGCCATGCCAACACCATGCCCAGGCTTTCTGGCCAGAACACGGCGCCCAGCATGGGCACTGCGGCGTAAATCCACATTAACGGGGAAGTGGCAGCATTGCGCTGCCAAGCTGGTGCATAGGGCAACAGTTTGCGGCTAACCACGCGGCGATACACCAAGCTGTGTAAATGGGAAGCATCGGGCGCGCCAGGGTTGTGCCTGCGTTTGCGCGTGGTTCGGCGGTACACACTGAACAGTGTTTCAATCACCGGGTAACCGCACACCAGCAACATGGCCCATGGGCTTACTTCGATGGGGTTGCGCATGGCCAGCATTACAGCCAGCATGGCGACGTAGTAGCCCAGAAAATAGGCCCCAGCATCGCCCAGAAACAGGTGGCCCTTGGGGTAGTTGATGAACAGAAAACCCAAGGTAACCGACACGCCCAGTAGCGCAAGCTGAATAATGACGAAGTCGTCTACACGCCATGCGATGGTGGCCAGCGTAAGCAGCATAAGCACCACCACGCCACCAGCCAGTCCATTGAAACCATCAACAATATTCACGCTGTTGGCAATACCTGCCACGGCAAAGGCGGTGAATATGAGGCCGATTGGGGCAAGTGCCAGCAACAGGTCTACGCCCGGTACATTCACAAAACTGACCCAGTAACCAGTGAGCAATGCTGCGATTAAACCGCTGGCAATGGTAGCCAACAGGCGGGCTTTCACGCTAATGCGCTTGGTAATATCTTCGGCCAGGCCAAAGGCAAAGGCCGGCAACGCACCCAGCAACAACAGGCCCAACAAGTGTTGGCGGTTGCTGCCCACGGGCAGGAATGACCAAGCCGCGATTAAGCCCACGGCCAGCGCGATACCGCCAATGCGGGGCGTTGGAATGGTGTGAAATTTTTGGATGCCCTGGGGGGCATCGAGTGTAAGGCGGCCATGCCATTTTTTAGTTAATACAATAAACAAGGCCACCAGAAAGCTACATAACAGCCCTACCATGGCCGAGGGCCAATTCAGGCTTAGCGCCGCTGCTGTTTGCATGATGCTCCACACACATGAAACAGTGCTTGCGGGCAGGCAAGCACATTGTTTTATTTAAGTCATTAAAAATGCCCGAGGCGGCAAATTGCTACAGGTAATATTTCGTAATTATTGCACCTGCTTCATGGCAGGTTTGTGACACAGCACCTAAGGGTGAAGTATACGCCTGCCTTTGTTACACGTGTTACAGCCTTTTGGATTCAGCTAGAGGCCATTAATTGCTTACGGGCGAGTGGAGAATTGGTTGGCATGGCGATAGTAATGAAGGTTTTATTTCGCAATACCGAGGAATACTGCCAGGGCACGTTCAATTTCTATAAGCCCATTTGCATCAAGACGACCAAAGGCGGGGCCGACCTTTTCTTGTTTCACTGTGATCGCTTTGTCAATCATGATCTGGGAAGTTTTTTGTAAACCATTCTCGGGAGTGGCATGCACTGTGACACGCAGCAAGGGCGCGGAGACAAGCGTGCCAGTTACCGGCAACACAGTGAGTGTAGGGTGCTCATGAAACAGGTCGGATTGAATAACCAACGCCGGGCGAGGCTTACCAAAATCGCCCTGCGTTGCGATTGTTACTAAATCACCTCTCATTAATCGGTCCAACCATCAATGTCGCGTGCCGACTCGTTTAACAAGTGATCAATCGCCTGATCTGTAGAGTCACTCTGCGCAACAACACTCGATTGGCGCGCACATTCCTCAGAGAAGCCTGGTTTGCGGGTGTCGGGCACCCAAATTTGAACTGGGCGCAACCCGGCCGAACGCAAGGAATTGCGATGCTTTTGCACACGAGAATTTACATTGCTATTTGCCATAAGTTTCGCCCTTCCTGTTACATGTAACAGCTTACGCGATAGCAACACCACCTGCAACCTAGACAAGCCGGTCACCTTCCCACCAGTTGAATGGCCTGTTTGGCCATGGTATTGACCGACAGGTGCAGCAGGTTGAACACCCAGCGGATGGTGACCACTGAGGCATCTGCCAATGCATAAGTTGAGCGGCCCAGGTAAGCCATGATGGCATTGAGCATGCCAGCTACCTCTTTGGCTTGTTTGTGGCTGGCTTGGGCGTAGCGGGCGAGTATTTCCGAGATCTGATCCAATACCGTGAATGCCCCCGTGCCGTAATGGCTCACGCTGAGCAAGCTTTGGGCACCCAAGCGGCTCAGCATGTCGTGAATGGCTTTGTTGATTAGCTTGAGCAAACGCCCACTGAACATGGCACCCGGCATTTTGGCGAGTTGTTCAAACTGCCCTGCTTCTTTGTTGTTGGCTGGGTACAGGGAGTTTTCAAGCTGCTGTTGTTTACCTTGGGTAAGGCTTTGCATTTGTTTCCAACTGCTGTTGACCATGCTGCCATAGCCGTTGGCCAGCATGTGCTGCATGGGGTTGATTTTCAGCATGCCGGCTTCTAGCAGGTAAGTGCCGTGCACATAGGGAGAATGCACAAAGGGGTAGCAAGGTACCATGGTGACAATATCCGCTTCGTTGGCCACGCGGTACACATGGGCCACTTTCATTTTTTTACTCAGGTGCTCGGCATACGGCACCATACCCACGCGGGGTGCGGCCACGGTGTACAGGTAAGCGTTCAGGCCAAGCTCGGCGCAAGCCGCTGCATTGAGATTGGCCAACGCACCGCCCAGACTGTGGCCCATGCAGTGCACTGCGGTGGGCTTGAAACCGAGGTTTTGTTGCCTGATGAATTCATTAAGCTGCTGAACATAGCTTTTGAATGTGGTGCCAAAGCCTTTGTGAATGGCGTGGCCAGTGGGGCCAGGGGTAGGAATGGCGTTGATGTCGGTACCAGCATCAGCCCAAGTGGCTGTGCCACGGGTGGCGATGACGATTTCGCGGGAGCGACCACCGTTGAGCTGGGCCATGAAGCCGAAGCCGCTGGAGACGGGGGAGGTGAGGCCGGAGGAGGCGGTGATTAACTTAAGAGAATTGAGATCAATGAACGGCATCGAAATTCCCAACTGATCTTTAAGCGCAATTGAGTCCCTACCTTTGGCTTTATATGCGCCATCGGAGAGCAAGTAAATTTGATTGGGTGTTAACTGATTCATCTTAGACATTCCCGTTGTGTTGGCATCGGACGATTCGACCGTGGTCGTAGTGCTCATAGGTAGACAGATCACAATTGATTGTTATGACACCTTCTTTTGCTTCACTTCTTTCTCCGAAGTCGTGCTTGGTGTATGACCAAATTGCATAGCGCTGGCCTTCGTGAATAAGCCATACGAGCTGCGAAATATTGGGATTCGCCGACAACAAATCTGGTCTTAAAAATCTTCGTTCCTGAACCACATCGAACTTGAAGCGTCCGTCGATGCCAGTTGAAGCAGTGTCGCTGTACTTACCCCCTTCAAATCCACCGCTGTAGAGTTCTCGCGTTACAACCACGTTGGCCAGCGGCTTTCCTTGCCAATGAATAAAACCCTCGATAGGCGAGCAGTAAACAATTTTTCTGAACACAAAGGCCTCCGAGGGGACGGGAGAAAGGGGCAGCAGCAATACCAAAACGAACAAGATGCGGTACATGGTCAAAGCCTGCATGTTTTGAACAAACGAGCACGCTAGCACTGGGTGGGGCGGGAGGCAAAAACAGGGTTGAGTACGTAATCAGGATGGGGGTTATAGCCACTGGCGATTGCAGAGGAATACACCGACAAACCTAGCAAGAGAATTATTCATTAAGGATGATGTAATGCGAACATGGCCCTTACAGCATGCGCCCGCCAGGGGTCAGTTAAAGCGCAATTCGAGGCACTTTACTCGGTTTGATGTGCCGCTGCCAAAGCGGTTCTCGAAGTAAAGGTTTGCGAATTGACTTAAAGACTGATAATGTACACACATAACAGTACACACTTTGAGGCGCCAATGACTTCACCTTTTGCTACCACTCGGGTTTTCAACAATGGCAACAGCCAAGCAGTGCGTATTCCCGCCGAATTTCGCTTGAACACGGATCGGGTTCAAATTAGCCGAAATGAGCACGGCGATCTGGTTATTCACCCCATACCTGCTGAGCGCGGGCAAGCTTTGTTGCTAGCGCTGCAGGCTTTGGGCGAAGTTGATGCGCAATTTATAGCGACACTGGAAGCTGAGCAAGAACGCAGCCAACCCATGCAAGATCGCGAGGCGCTGTGATCTATTTACTAGACACCAACATTCTGATTTACCTGATCAAAAACCAACCACCGACCATTGCGCAGAAAGTAAATTCGCTACCCACAGATGCAAAACTGGCCATGAGTTTTATTACCTGGGCAGAACTGTTGAAGGGTGCAGAGCGCAGCAACCGCAAGCCAGAAACCTTGAGCAGGCTTGATCAACTGGCCCAGCAGATCAACGTGATCTACCCAGAGGGCCAAGCGATATGTAGGCACTATGCAGAACAATTTATGCAATTAAAAGATGCAGGAACCCCCATAGGGGCAAACGACTTGTGGATTGCATGCCACGCGCTGGCCGTAAATGCAACGCTGGTAACCCACAACACCAAGGAATTTTTAAGAGTGAAAGGGCTGGCGGTTGAAGATTGGGTGGTTGAATAGATTGGGCAGATTAATCGCTACCAAACAAATCCCGTGTGTAAACTTTGTGCTCCACATCAGCCAGTTCCTCAACATGCCGGTTGCAGAGTACTAAGTCTGCCTGCTGCTTGAATTGCTCCAGGTTATTCACCACCCTGCTTCGGAAAAACTCAGGTTCTTGCAGCACCGGTTCATACACGATCACCTCAATGCCCTTGGCTTTGATGCGCTTCATGATTCCCTGAATAGCCGATGACCTAAAGTTGTCGCTTCCTGCTTTCATCACCAAGCGGTAAATGCCCACCACTTTGGGACTCCTGCCGACTACGTCTGATGCAATGAAGTCTTTGCGTGTGGTGTTGGCATCCACAATGGCCTGAATCATGTTCTGTGGCACATCGCTGTAGTTGGCCAGTAATTGCTTGGTGTCTTTGGGCAAACAATAGCCGCCGTAGCCGAAGCTTGGATTGTTGTAATGGTTGCCGATGCGAGGATCCAGGCTTACACCATCAATAATTTGGCGCGTGTCTAGTCCGTGTGTTGCGGCGTAGGTATCCAGTTCGTTGAAGTAGGCCACTCGCATGGCCAGGTAGGTGTTGGCAAACAGCTTGATGGCTTCAGCTTCGGTGCTGCCCGTAAACAGGGTGGGTATG